>CAYWOZ010000263.1:0-4278 GCA_964458675.1 uncultured Saprospiraceae bacterium | reverse complement strand
GCTCTAATACCATTTGGAATCTCCGTATGACGAGTGACAAAACCTTCTATAAATCCTGCCAGAATAAAAATAGGGGTAATCCCAATCATTATTTTAAGTCCATTTTTAGCAGAAATCTGGAAGGCCTTTGCTCTAGAATAGGTTCCTGGAAAAACCAAACCTCTCCCCATAGTAATCCCTGCAGCACCCGCAATAATTATAGCAGAAATCTCTAAGGTGCCATGCATCCAGATGGTTAGAAAAGACTCTAACAAAAAACCTTGTTCATAAAAAAAGTACTGAAAAGACCCCACCATAACACCATTGGTAATCAATATACCGATGGATCCAATGAGATATACTATTCCCAACAAAAAAGTAAGAAAAGCGACCATTAGATTATTCAAGGTAATCCCCACACTCATCCCCATCTCCTTACTGGTCTTGTAGACACGCATCGGATCTCCATCTGCTATATTGTCCAAGGTCATATTCACATAGGCATCCCCCAATATAGTCCGCACAAATTCGGGATCCATAGCGCTTGAGAAGGCACCAATCAACATAGAGCCAATAAAAACAAACAAAGAAAGTCGAAACGCCTTTTGGCTATCATACACTATCCTAGGAAGCTCATCTGTCCAAAAGGACAACAATCGATTGGATTGTGTTTTTTTGTGATGATGTGTTTTATTGAAAACATCTTTCGAAAGGCTATTCAGATATACCCTTACAGATCTATTTGGGTAGAATGTTCTTGCATAGCTTAAATCATCGGTTACTTGCAGGAAAATATCTCTTAATCTTTCAGGATCTATAGTCTCCTGAGCTAAAGCAGACTCAAATGATTGCCATTTGGTCTTATTTTGCTCTATAAATTGGGTTTCCTTCATGCTATTGTCGTCCGGGTATCTCTAATACGTTTTGTTGACTTTCTCCAAAATGTAAATATTCAATTAAATATAACAAAAGCCATTAACTTACTGCTTTCTAAACGATTTAACCTTAATTTTGGTGCAGAATATGATACAATATAGACTAGATGGAGAGTATTAATATTAGGACTTCTCAAAATGTTATAATCAACTACGAATTGGCGCCATTGAGAGATAGGTTTCTGGGTCTGTTTGTCGATATCCTAATCGTTGGTTTAGTATGTTTTTTACTGATATGGCTCTTAAGTAGCTTTGGCAGCGAATTACTGCAAGCATTGCTTAGTTATTCGTTTTTCATCTTGTTCCTATTTTACTCCCTTGGACTTGAAATACTAAATAATGGTCAAACCATAGGGAAAAAGGCGGCTGGAATAAAAGTGGTTAAATTAGATGGTTCAGAGCCCAGTTTTAGTGATTTTCTGATGCGTACCGTCTTTCATCTTATTGATACTTATCTCTGTATTGGTGTTTTAGGGGCTATTTTTATAGCTACGAGCGAAAACAGACAACGTATGGGAGATCGTGCTGCTAATACGGTAATTGTCAAACTAAAAACGGTCAGCAACTTTAGTCTAAAAGACATATTAAACATCAGTACAACCGAAGACTACGAACCAGTATACACAGAGATAAAAAACATCAGTGAGCAAGATATGTTGGTTATAAAGAATGCATTGATTAGGCATAGAAATAATCCAAGTATCAATAATGCAAAAGTGATTGAAAAATTGGCAATTAAGATGAGTAAAATGCTAGAAGTAAGCAGTAGATCAAATAACAATATTGAATTTTTAAAAACGCTAATTAAAGACTACATCGTTTTAACACGATAATAAGATGGGAAGAAACCGAAAAAAGAAAATCATTATTGAAGACCTTGAAGTTTTCGAGTTAGCAGAGAAAGGAAGAGGCGTAGCTAAAGATCAAGAAGGTAGAATCGTGTTTATCGAGCGTACTGTGCCAGGTGATATTGTAGATGTTCAAGTAAGTAAAAAGAAAAAATCTTTTTTACAAGCCTTTCCAATACATTTTAAGAAAATGTCAGATTTACGCATAGAGCCGATGTGTAAGCATTTTGAAGTTTGTGGAGGATGTACTATCCAAAATGTACCCTATGAGAAGCAACTTGAGTTCAAGGAAAATAATGTATTGCAAGTACTCAATAGAATTGGCAAAATCGAGCCTAAAGAGATTATACCAATATTGCCTGCTCCCTCTGTAGACTACTATAGAAACAAATTGGAGTTTAGCTTCTCTAATAAGAGGTGGCTAACAAAAGAGGAAATGGATTCTGGTATATCCAACGAAGAAGATGTACTTGGTTTTCATCGAGCGGGTGCCTTTGACAAAATTCTTCACATAGACCACTGTCATTTGCAAGGTGGCATATCGAATGATTTAAGAAATTCAATACATCAATTGTCCATTGACTTTGGCTTTTCATTCTACGATGCGCGCACTCAAGAAGGCATCATGCGAACTATGTTTGTCAAAACAAGCTCTTTGGATCAATGCATGCTAATCTTGAGCATCAATTTGAATGATACAGAGCAAATAGATGCATTTCTAAGTGAAGTCGTAAAGCAAAATCCAAAGCTTACTTCTGTTTACTATTGCATTAACAATAAGAAGAACGACTACGTGATGGACTTGGATATGGTCTTGGTGCATGGCAAGCCCTATATTGAAGAAATGCTTCGGGATGTAAAATTTAGAATAGGACCAAAGTCATTTTTTCAAACCAATCCTGCTCAAGCAACAAGATTATTTGAAGTTGTAGAGAATTTAGCAGAGCTGTCTGGAGAAGAAAATGTCTATGACTTGTATACCGGTATTGGGAGTATAGCCCTTTTTATTGCACACAAATGCAAACAAGTAGTTGGGGTCGAAGAAGTCGAATCTGCTATAAAAGATGCAAAAGAAAACACAGAACGAAATAATATCTCAAATGCCATCTTTTATGCAGGAGATGTAAAAGATATCTTGACGGATTCATTTGCAACACAACACGGAAAACCAGATATTTTAATAACAGACCCCCCAAGAGCTGGAATGCATGCCAAGGTGGTCGAAATGCTACTAAAGTTAGCCGCTCCAAAAGTCATTTATGTCAGTTGCAATCCTAGCACCCAAGCTCGAGATCTTGCCTTGTTATCAGAAAAATATGATGTTAAAAAATCTCAAGCCGTGGATATGTTTCCGCATACGCATCATATTGAAAATGTCGTACTTCTTACCTTAAAATAAAATGGACACAGAACGCAGATTAAATAAAATAAAAAGAGAATTAAAAGGCGCTAGAAGATTAATGGAAAAAGCAAGCGACGAAATATTCAACCAAGATATTTCAAACTACCCCATTTTTGTTGTATCCAAAGAACAAATAAATTTAGGTATAGCTTTAGCTAATCCGGAATCTCTTAAAAGTGTATGGCATTTAAACATTTCTACACTTGAAGAATTTACCACTAAAAAATTAATTAGGCAGGAGAGAATTAATGAATTTCGGAAAATTTACAAGGACCCTGAAGATTTTTATTGCTTGTTTGTTATAGATAAATTAGGCTCGAAATTTGTATTTATACCTATAGACTAGGTAAAAACCCTTTGTTTATAGGCATTTTAGGGCTAAAGTCTAGTGATGTAAATCAATAAATTTTACAAATGACGAGTAGTTCAGAATATCAACCTATATTGGTAGCGGGAAATAGTCAAAATAACACATCCAATTTGTCTAGCACAGAGATAAATAAAATACTGTTAATAGAGGACAATGCTGCAGACGCTAGAATGGTAGAACTATTGTTAGTAGAGTCTGGAATGAAGCATTGCGAGTTGGTTGTAAACAACTCCCTAAACGCCGGACTAAAAACACTTGAAAAAGAAGATGACTACGCCGCTATTTTATTAGACCTAAGTCTACCTGACAGTTTTGGATTCGACACCTTAAATACACTTCTAAAGCAATTTCCAAACAATAATGTAATTGTACTTACTGGTCAGCAAGATCGCCAATTGGGCTTGAAAGCCCTCAAGATGGGCGCTCAAGATTTCTTGTTAAAAGGAAATTATGATGCGAATATGTTCTTGAAGACAATTCGCTTTTCTATAGAAAGAAAAAAATATCTCAAGAAAATTGAAGAAGCACAAACTAGATATCAAAACATCTTCACCAATTCGAAGGATGCTATTTATGTTTGTAATTATGAAGGTAAGCTTGTAGACTTTAACAAATCCACTTCAGTCATAACGGGGTATGACAACTCAGAATTATTTGGAGTGCAAATAGAAGCTCTTTTTGAGAATCGTAATTTCTGGGAAACTTTTCAGGAACGTGTTTTCCAAAGCAAGTTTGTAGTGGAAG
>CAYWOZ010000262.1:0-4339 GCA_964458675.1 uncultured Saprospiraceae bacterium | reverse complement strand
TAATATGATGATAATAAAAGGCAGTACCAAAAGTGAAAATGAAAACATCCATTTGTGAGATATGATGTCTATTTAATTCTATCGATTTATTTAGGATTTTGATTAAAGTACTTTTATCTGTATGGAAGTATTTACTATGATGAGTGAACGCATACCAAACCCCATTTTGTTCAACCATGACTTCACTATCAAATTGATAATTTTGACAAATCATATCCATACAATTTGCAATATTCAAAGGGTTATACTGAATCCCAAATGGATTTTGATGACAGTAAAATTTAGCATCCTTGAGACGACTAGCCATATTGCTGGCAAAACAAGAGCCTAAACACATCCACTTGTGACTATGATCAAGCTGAAAATCCGGATTGAAAGGAGGTAAAGTTGTTCTGAATGAACTCATAAATAGTTGTTGATAAGGATTTTATTAGATTTGCAATTACAAAAATACTGAATTGATATTTAATGGGATTTTTTGATCGAATATTTAATACGGATGATCCAGAAGAAGAACAGCCAAAGATAAAATTTGGCCGTTATTCGGATGCCTATAAGACAGCGGAGCAATATGCCCATTGGGAGTCAGCACTAAAGTTGTTTGATGAGAAAGACTATATCAAGGCCTACGATCATTTTTTTAAATATCTATATAACGAAGATGAAGAGAATGTTAGTTGGACCGTAGATGGAGATAATATACAGGTCACTATTTTGCAGGGTTCTAAGCTAATCAAAGGGACAATAGATAAAAAGACTATTCGAGTAGAGACACGGGTGGCGCAAGTAAAAGCACCAGGAGTAGGATTTATGCGTCGATTAGTAGAGAAAAATTATGACCTCAAGTATAGTCGTTTTGCTATAGATGAGAGCAGCCATATTGTGCTGATCTTTACTTCTTTTTTGATAGATGGCTCTCCGTACAAACTATATTATGCCTTAAAAGAACTATCGACTCAAGCGGATAAAATAGATGATCTTTTGCTAGATGAGTTTGATGTGCTTAAGGAAGTAGACTCCGAATGCA
Source organism: uncultured Saprospiraceae bacterium (assembly GCA_964458675.1). Lineage (GTDB taxonomy): Bacteria > Bacteroidota > Bacteroidia > Chitinophagales > Saprospiraceae > JALZVN01. The sequence continues at coordinate 3,312 of CAYWOZ010000262.1, read as the reverse complement.
AAACAGAAATATCGGAGGAACAGAAGGAAGTAAAATACCAATTCATCATAAGTCAAATTCAAAAAGCATTAGACTACCTAGAAAAAGATAACATAATACTTAGTGAATACCCAGGTGGTATTGCATATTTACTTTTGGATACTTGCTATAAATTGGATGCTCTGACTCGGCCGGAAGGTTTTATGATGGAGTCCTTGGAGAAGATTCATAGATTCTATTTTGCGAAGAATACTAAAAAGACGGTGCAGCGTAATGTGGCATTGATTAAGGAGTTTAGAAAGTTAAGACTACGGTCCAAAGAGGAGTATTTCAAGGAGATGTACGATGTCTCTGCCACTTTCGGAATTACGACATCTGTAGAACAAGCTAAAGTGGTTGCTTTTATAGACGGAGAGATTCACAATATGGATTGGTATGAGGAAAATGGACATGGCGAAATAGCTCTTGCAGTGCCTGGATATATTATTGGCTATTGTATGTTTAACTACGCGGTGCCTAAACCCGTGAGAGACCTGTTCATTTTATATTATCAAATTATTGAATTTGAATACTTCAAGGCATTAGGGTTTAAAGCGAAATATGCTGAAGATGGAAAGTTGCAAAAAAAACCTATTCGCCAGGCTATAGAAATCATCGCCAAGCGGCATCGGGAGGAGTTTCCTAATCTAGATCCTGAGACCAAAAGTTTAGTTTTTGAAAATAAGCGAGCCTTTGCTAAGTCATTTCTATTAATGATTCACCAATTAAATTTATACAGCACTATTTCATAAAAGCGCTGAAAAGACTAAATTGTGTGTACTTACGCGTACCATGGAAACAATAATTGACTTATATAGAGATATAGTTGTGCAAATAGCCAACCCTTATTCCTTGGGGACAGGCTTCTACCTTGGTGAGTATGACCTAATTGTAACCAACGAGCATGTCATCAGAGGTAACGATCAGGTAGTGATTAATGGGCATACTTTTGAAGAGCACCTATCGAAAGTCTTATTTGTAGATGAACATTTAGATTTAGCTTTTTTAGATGCCTCTAAACTGAGCCAGTCAGCGAAAGGGAAGATAAGTGAAATGTCTAGCCCAAAGATAGGGGAAGAAATATTGGCCGTTGGGCACCCATTCGGCTTAAAATTTTCTTTTACCAAAGGGATAGTTTCCAATCCGAAAGTCGTCAAGAATAATTTAGAGTTTATACAACATGATGCTGCGCTTAATCCTGGGAATAGCGGCGGTCCATTGGTGAACAACAAAGGTGAAATCATAGGGGTGAATAGTTTCTCTATTGTAAATGGGAATTCCATTGGCTTCTCTTTGCCTATTCATTATGTAAAGGAGAATATTGATAAATTCATTGCTGCGGGAAAGCAAATAAGTGCCATATGTACCTCGTGTCAGACCATAGTTAGTGAGGCTAAGATTGAAAATAAATACTGCTTCAATTGTGGATGTGAAGTGAAGCTGCCTAATGTAGTAGAAGAGTACCTACCATTAGGTATGGGGGTCACTATAGAGGCGATGCTGACCAATCTGGGTTATGATGTGCAGTTATCAAGACGTGGTCTGAATACTTGGGAGGTGAAGAGAGGTTCAGCTGTAATTAAGATTTCTTATCATGAGGACACGGGGCTTATCATGGGAGACGCATATTTGTGTACGATTCCGAATACTGGAATTCTCTCTGTGTACAATATGCTTTTAAAGGAGAATTTCACTTTGGATGGACTGACATTCTCTGTACGAGGGCAGGATATCATTTTGTCTTTATTGATTTATGATAAATATTTCGATGATATGACTAGTCAGCTATTTTTTAATGAATTATTTGATAAAGCTGATCATTATGATAATATCTTGGTAGAAGAGTTTGGCGCTTCTTGGAAGCCTGAAAATCAATAATTAATATATAGGCTGAGAATATTATAAGCCTAATTTGGAGGACTCCATTTTGTCGCATTCTTATTATTGGCGAATTTTAAGCTGACAATTGGGCATTTTAACTATTTATTTTTGCTAAAAGCCGTATCTTTCACTATTATTACTATTCATTACGGCGTTCCCGAATCGATGATTTAACAAGTAGAGAGGTTAAAGACACTTATTTGATACGCTGATTTTAAGTATCGAATACATTAAAAATCTAATATGAAAAGAATTCAACACTTATTAATTCTATTTTTTGTGGGGCTGATTTCCTTTAGTGCAAATGCACAATTGGACATTCACTTCTCACAATTCTATATGTCTCCGACGAATCTAAATCCTGCTTTGACAGGTGTGATGAATTGTAACATTAGACTTACAGCCAATTACAGAAACCAATGGTCAAGTGTAACGGGCTTCGAAAATTCATTTAATACTTACTCAGCTTCTTATGAGCAGAGAATACCAGTAGGAAGATATGATTACTTCGGTGTAGGACTTACACTTTGGGGTGATGTAGCTGGTACAGGTAGATTTTCTACTAATACGGCTAAGCTCTCTGGTTCATATGCAAAGCGTATGGGAGGATACAGAGATGAATCACACTACTTAGTAGTAGGAGCAGAAGCAGGTGTAGTACAGAGAACAGTAGATTTCCTAAGATTCAGATGGGGAGCACAGCATGATGGCGAAGGTGGATTTAATCCTGCTTTGGATTCTCAAGAAGGAGGAAACTTTGATAGAGACAATTTTGTATTTGCGGATTTATCTGCAGGTTTGATGTGGTTCTCAGTTTTAGATGAGAACAATAGCTTCTTCGTAGGAGGTGCTTATTCGCACTTAAATAGAGCGAATATTTCTTTCAACGGTGAAGGCGAAGAAACTTTATTTACTAAAGTTACTTTGCATGCTGGAGGTGAATTTTCTGGTGTTGGTTCAAGAGTAGCGCTTGTTCCAAATATCGTTGCTTTCTTTCAGGGCCCATCTTTTCAGGTTGTTCCAGGTACTGCAGCACGATTCAGACTTGGAAATAGTAGAAGGTATTACCAAGCATTTCAAATTGGTGCATGGGCGAGAATTACGCATAGATTAGAAAATCAGACTCATTTAGATGCCATCATATTGACGACTAGATTTGAATATGAAGATTTCGGAATCGGATTTAGTTATGATTTAAATACTTCATCATTGAATGAAGCTTCTAACTTTAACGGTGCATTTGAATTTTCTATCAACTATAAAATCTGTGGCCCAGAAAAGAGAAACGTTTACTGTCCTAACTTCTAATAGAAAGGGACAATCTACATAAATTCTAGAAAGGCTCCTTATTGGTTTAACCGATAAGGAGTTTTTCATTTTTAATTATTAGTTTTGAGTCCATTCCGAAAAGCG
>CAYWOZ010000261.1:0-4368 GCA_964458675.1 uncultured Saprospiraceae bacterium | reverse complement strand
TCTCCAAATACCAGCTTCGCTGCCTACTACAACGAAACCCATATTTACTTTCGGTTTGTAGCTGCAGGACCCAAGCCATTGATTTACGTAAAGGATAATAACAAACTAGAAGTCATTCACTCAGAACGGGTAGAGATCTTCTTTCGCATAGATGATAAAATGGATCCGTACTATGTTTTAGAAATGGATCCGCACGGAAGAGTCCTCGACTATAAAGCCAAGCTTTATCGAGAATTTGAGCGCAGGTGGCAATGGCCAGAGCCGCTTGATATCAAGACGGAGATAGGGGAGGGTAGATACACGCTAGAAGGTAAGGTCAGCCTATCCCTTTTGAAGGAATTAGAATTATTAAAAGGCAATCAAATTGAGATGGGATTGTACCGAGGCCATTGTGTAAAACTAGAAAACAATAAAGGGACTATTCAGTGGATGTCTTGGGTAGACCCCAACACGCCAAAGCCAGACTTCCATGTCCCTGCTTCGTTTGGAATTATGACATTAGATTAATTGAGTAACTAATGTATACTGCTTTCTTCACTCTTGCTCAATACTCTTGCTGATTTCATAGATCCAAAGTCTCCGCATCAATCATATTCATATACCTTTTCATCTTTTTAAGAATCACTTTGAAGTGGTGCGTCTCTGCTTTGGTGACAAAAGTGATAGCAAGTCCTTCCGATTCTGCTCTACCAGTTCGCCCCACTCGATGTATGAAATCTTTTGGAGAACGAGGAAGTTCATAGTTGATGACATAGGGAAGTTCATTGATATCTATTCCTCGTGATATAAGGTCAGTGGCTACAAGCACACGCAAGTTGCCCGACTTAAATTTATCTAAAACATCCAATCTCTCTGATTGACTTTTTTTGCCATGGATAGACAAAGCTTGGATGCCATTCTTATTCAGTTTGTGGGCGACTCTATCCGCCTTATGACCAGAAGAAGTAAATACCAAAACCTGCTTCATACTTTTTTCTCTAATGATATGTCTAAGCAATGGCCCTTTAAGACTGTCCGATACAAAATAGCCAGATAAGTTGATGAGCTGCTCTTCATCTTCCATTTCTTTTATTTCTATGACCTCAGGTTTCGAAAGGATGACTCTCTTTATACTTCTTAGTTTTTCATTCAATGTGGCAGAGAAAAGCATGCTTTGTCTTTGGGTAGGCAGGAGCTCAAAAATTTTTTGCATCTCTTCTTTGAATCCCAAGTTCAGGATCTTATCTGCTTCATCTAGGACCAATATTTTTACTGCAGATAAATCTACAGCTTTGGAGTCTTCCAAATCTAACAATCGTCCTGGCGTAGCGATTAAAATATCTGTTTTAAATATGGCCTTCATTTGTGGATTGATGGAGACCCCACCGTATACTGCTATGGATTTTATGTCGCGCGGTAAATTTATAGATAGATCTTTAAACACCTCTGTCACTTGTACAGCAAGCTCTCGAGTTGGCACCAAAACCAATGCTTCTGGTTGTCTGTTTCTGTTCTCAGCAGTGGTATTTGATAGCAAATTATTCAATATAGGCAGTACAAAACTGGCTGTCTTTCCAGATCCTGTTTTAGCTATTCCCAATAGATCTTTACCTTTCATAGCAACAGGAATAGCCTGTGTCTGAATGGGAGTTGGGTTTTGATATCCTAAAACGGAGATGTTCTCAAGTATGGAAAGATGAAGGTCGAATGCTTCGAAGGACATTTATTGAATTTAAAATTAGACTGCAAAGTAGTGTAAAAAAGCTTAAGGTACATCTATCAGCTAGAACAAAAAAAGCAGCCACTTTAGAGAAGCTGCTTTTTAAATATCCTAAAATTTAAATCCATTCACATTTTAAAGTGCAAATAGTATAAGCCTAAAAATCGTCTATGATTTTTTTCTTCATGGTTTCGAATTCTTCCGCGGTGATGACACCTGAAGCCTTCAGTTCACCCAATTCTTTGAGCTTGGCAAGCGGGTCATTATCAAATGCCTTCTTTACGAATTCTGTTGCAGAAGTCTCTTTACTAGAAGATGGGACATCCTTTTCGTCCTCAATTTCTATTGCCTCATTGTCATCATTATTGATTAGGTCAGCCGTGTGATCTACGAAGTCATCCACCACGATAGAACCTTTAGCCGCTAAATCTTCAGCCACATCTTTCGCCTCTTCCTTCCATTCTTTGGCCACGTCCTTTCCTTTTTCGAATTTCTCTTTGTAGAATTTCTTCACTCTTTCAGGATCAAAATCTAAGATGGTTCCACCAGATTCAAAGTGAGATTTAAACACCTCTCCAAGTGCATAGGTAGACGCTCCTGCAAAAATGGAAACTGTCACGCCTCCTATGATAGACCCTAAACCTGGAATCAACTTGATGACAGATCGTGCACCAAGTCGAGCAATAGTCGCTCCGGTCAATGAAGTCACAATTGCTTTTCCACGAGTCTCCTCATAGTCTATATCGTAGACCTTGCACAATTGACGAATCATGTCTAGCTGCAATGCCGATACAGCGAATATATCTGCAATCAAAATAGGGATAAATCCTGCACCCATAGACCAGATAGTATGGTTGCGAATAATGCCATCCGCCAAATCATTTTTGTTATTTCCTTGCGGCGCCGAGTTCTTTCCTAAGATAGAGTCCTTCAAACCACCGAGAATCTTGTCTTTAATCTTGTCTTTCATAATCCTGCTATTAATATATAATGTACAATACGATAACACTAAACTAATGGTTATTATTGAATTGTACCCAGATATTTCGATGATTCATCCCATTTTTTCGATGTATGAATTCAATTTTAATGAGTTTTTATAGCTAGGTTTTATTTTTTGGGCGTCCCCCACTGCCTGAAAAAGGCAGCAGGGCAGGCTATTCAGGGGTGCGCCTATCGGCTACCGTCCTTCGGACACATCCTCCTCTCGTCGGCTGTCCCTTACTATCCTTGACGCGAGATTGTTATGAAAGTTTGAGTCACAAATATTCATAAGTTGATTTTCAGAATCTAATAAATCTTTTTTAAGAGATTTTATTCTTTTCGTATCAGCCTTACGCAAAATGAGTTTTGAGTTTGAGTCGCGAATCTTGAGTATGAAAATCCACGAATCGAGTTCTCTTAAAGGTAGCCCAAAATTATTAAAGCTATATTGTGCTTTAAACACAAGCCCTATTATATTTAAAAAAAAAGTATAACAATATGAAATATGCCCTTGTCTTTACATTCGCCTTGCTATTTTGTGCCTGCAGCAAAACAGAAAAGCCAAGCTTCAAAAAATTGGAGAACATAAAGTTCAATTCTTTTTCTATTAAAAAACCTTATTCTGTGAAACTCAATGCGGATGCGATATTTAACAACCCAAATAGCTTAGGAGCTAATATCTCTGCAATGGATTTTGATGTATTTATCAATGGCATAAAATCGACCCATATCAAACAAGATGTCTCTATTAAAATAAAAGCGCAATCCGATTTTACATTGCCAATCATAGCAACAGTACCTTTAAAGGATATTTTTGAAGACCTAAAAATCACAAACCTTTTAAAATCTCAAAAGATAGATTATCGAATGACCGGCTATTTAACGCTTAATCTGGCAAGATTACCGATAAAGGTTCCGTTTGATTATGAAGGAGAAGAGAGGCTGAAAATATAAAGACAAAATATAAGATTGGAAGCGTTTAATAGGTATGCTTCTCTAATCTCTCAAAATGATATACTCCTGAGTAACTTCTAGTACGTCAAAAGTTCTATCATGAATTTGAATTACAGAAGAATTTATATTGTAAAATACATTAGGACTAAACCCTTGGTAACCATAAGCTATTAAAGGAGCTAAAACAAATGTACTTTCATTTGACATGCCGCAGTACATAATCCTGGAAACGCCTTTCATGAATCCCTTCTTGATTTTGATACTCGCGCCAACGTAAATTTTATAATCCATAAGTGAAAAAATGTTTAGACTAAGAAATAATCAATCTCTAAAATTGGTATGATAGCAGATGCTATTCACTTAAATATACGCTTTCAATTCTGTAAAATCGCTAATTATTTGATTGGCGTTTTCTAGTGTTTGGTCACTGCACATCGGATTTGCATAGCCGAACACAAATATATCTGCTTTATTAGCCGCTGTGATGCCATTATCTGAATCTTCAATGACGATACAATTTTCTCTAGGGGTGTTTCCTAAGGCAGCTGCCTTTTCAAATATTTCTGGATGCGGTTTTGAAGCTTCTAAGTCAGCGCCACTGATTTTGGCGCTAAAGTATGGATTCAATTCAAAACGATTAAACACTCTATCTATATTAGGCATAGAAGCAGAAGAGGCTAGGACTAGAGTAATACCTTTGTTGTAAAAGTATTTGATAATATCCTTGACTC
>CAYWOZ010000260.1:0-4398 GCA_964458675.1 uncultured Saprospiraceae bacterium | reverse complement strand
AGTAGAAGTAGAGTAAGTGAAGTATTTTCTGGAAAGAGAAAACTGAGCCTTTCTATGATTCGAGCGTTAAATAAGAAGCTAGATATACCTGCGGAGATATTGATTAAGGATTATTCTGTAAAGTCCCGGTAAATAATTTCTTTTCTAGTTATTCCACTTTTGGTTGAATCAACGCTTCAACTGTCGTTGAAAACAAATCTGATGGAATTGTAGTCGTTTAATTGGTAAAGCTAATAGACATATAGCTATTGCAAGTCTGTTACTATTAGATAGGCTAACGAAAAGTTCACACTATTTCACTGATATTTAAGGGGAATCAAATAGCATTACGAAAAATACATAGTGGATGTCGCGAATTGCGATATCCTTATTATATTTATGCATGGCAAAAATTAGTAAAGAAAATATTAAAATCAAACAAAAACAGCTTTTAGACAAAGTTGGCGCATTTTGTTTGCAAGAACTTGATGACGACTATTTCAAATTGTGTGAAAAATTGATTCTGAAAATGGGTCGTAAAAGAGAAGTTTCATTCAAAAGAGGGTCCTTAGACGTATGGTCAGCTGCAGTTATACACGCGATTGGTTCTATTAATTTTCTTTTTGACAAATCACATGAGCCATATTTATCAGTAAGCCAAATCGCTGATTATTTTGAAACAAAAAACTCAACTGTTTCAAATAAAGCCCGACAAATTAAGGAGATGTTTAAGTTGCGACATTTTGATCCTGAATTCTCAACGGAAATGATGAAAGAACAGAATCCTTTTAATAATATGGTGATGGTAGATGGATTCATTGTGCCACTTTCTTCTATACCTCTAGAAATGCAAGAAATGGTAAAAAGAGAAAGGGCTTTAGGGCGAGATGTCGTATTAAGTACAAAATAGATGGAGAATTCTTCTGATAAATTTTAGATATTAAAAATACTGCAATTTCTCCTCCTCAGTTCATTCAAACAAAATACATTATGGAATTTAAGAAAATATCAATTGATAAATATGTAAAATTACACTTGAAAAATAATCCATCTGTGAATAAAATGGATTTGGAAAAGAGGCTTAAAGGAGCATTGAAAGATTATAAGAATGGTGTTAAGTGTTCATGTGGAAATGATATTTGGGTGATTGCTTCTGCTTCTGTAGGGAATAGATGTTTTACTTGTATCACTGGAGAAAGTATGCCTTCAGGTGATTATGAACTTGATTCGGCAATTATAAAGCGAGAAAACAGAAAAGGGCAAAGACATATTGATAATATGAAACCCTCTGAGATTCATGGCTTCTTCAGCGATGATGGCTATGAAGTAAATGCCGATCTGATTAAAAAGCCTTCTTTGTGTTTGATATGTGTTCACAATAATGACCCGAAGGAGGAACTGCTTTGTAATATGACAAGACATGACCAACAGGGTGAAGAGGAATTTGTATGTCATGCGTATAAGAAAATTGGTTCTTAGTTGAAGAATAATATATAACCGCAAAGTCTTTAGTGTCTCCATTTTTATACGGTGAACTCGTACTAAGGTGTGTTTTCCTTCCAATCTGTAACCAAGCGATATTTTTTATGGTAAAGAATTCTGCAAGTAAGGCTAAGAAGACCTGTTGCAACGAATAGGCTTATGTAAATCAAGGATAATTGGTTGTTACATCAGAAGAGTTTATGGACATTTTGTCTAAATTGGATAAATATTGACATTATTCAATAAAATATCTTAATTTGTTTAATGAGAGTAACATGATTCCAATTTGTTTACTTTATTCATGCATAATCAATTTGATATAGATCAATGAAAATCGATTTAATAAAAAGAATTACAGTAAATCCAGAAATTAGTTTTGGTAAACCTACAATTAGGAATAGTAGGTATACTGTTGAAATGATTTTAGACCTTCTCGCTTCGGGAATGAGAAATGAAGAAATTATTGAAGATTATCCAGCTATAGAAAATGATGATATTAAGGCTTGTTTACTATTTGCTGCAAAATTAATGAGTGTTAAAAGTATTAGTAAAGTTATTGCTGCTTAATGAAGTTTTTAATTGACGCTCAATTGCCTGAAAGGCTAAAAAGCTGGATTGCTAATCAAGGTCATGATGTGATTCATACAAACGACTTGCCTGAAAAGCATTTAACTAAAGATATTGAGATTGTTAAAAGAGCGGTTGAAGAAAATCGAATTGTAGTTTCTAAAGATAGTGATTTTTATAAGTACTATTTAGTAAATGGAATTCCAGAAAAGATTCTAATGCTGACCATGGGCAATCTTAGAAATAAAGAATTACTTGAATTATTCGAACTTAACTTTCCAACAATAATTAGATATTTTGAAGATGGAGTTCAGGTTGTAGAATTTGACAACAATTCCATATCTGCGTATTAAACATTCTCCCTCAAAAATTTCCTTACCCTAGTCCTAGCATTCTTATAAGGAGAACTCGTATTCAATTGTATCATCCTACCCATAGAATAATCCTTGTGCCATTTGGATTGATATAGTTCCGCATCGCTTTTTGATTCTATGATTGCTATGATTTGATCTAGTCTTTGCTGAAGTAGTTGTTGGATTTGGATATAGTTGGTGTCTGGGTAGTCGCAATAAAATTTTTGTGCCAGCAATCCCAGTTCTGTCCACTTATACCCTTTACTAGGAAAATGCGGTTCTCGGCCTGCTTCCTTCTCCTTATTCCATTCTAAGACAGTATCTGCCCAGCCGACGAGGTAGGCAACTAGCTGATATGGACTCATAAGGGTGTCTTTGGCATGTCCAGGCATGAGCTCTTGAATAGCGAGCTTATCAGGTACTCTTTTCAAGTCTTTATCCAACTTTTGATAGTCCGTACGGATAGCCGCTAAAAGTTCATCTTTATTTTGTGGAATAGGCATGTACTAAAATAGTAATAAGTTTAGATGAAATTATGGAATTACTCGATAAAGAAGTATTTGTTTATGAGCTTATTTCAATACCTTTAGGAAGACCAAACACTAACAAGAAATATATGGAGATATCAAATATATCAGGAAATAAAAATAATAAAACCTGGCTACAGCGACTTAAAGATGAAAGCTGGGAGGCGGAATTGCTGATATCTACAGTGGCTATTATTGGAACTGTTCAGCTATATAAGTTTATAGACTGGCTGCCGATTTATTTTATAGATGGGTATTCTCCTAATCTTTATTTGGTGGTGTATTTCATTTTGTTTTTTGCATTAATTGCGACAAGTATTCTGACTACAATGTTTGTATTGCATTTTTTGCTGCGTGCGTATTGGGTAGGCTTAGTGGGTTTGAATTCTGTTTTTCCAGATTATAGTCTTGAAGATAGTGCCTATTCAGAAATATTCACCAATAAAATGCTCGCCTTGTTGCCTAAATTGGAAGATACGATTAAGGAAGTAGATGATTTATGCAGTGTAATATTTTCTGCTGCTTTTATGATTTTTGGTATGTATACCTATTTTGGTCTGATAGGGATTTTATTGTTGACGATATATAATGTCACAAAGGATTTTGTTCCTAGTTGGGTTTGGTGGATTTTACTAGGTATAGTGTGTATTCTTTATGTTGCATTAATAATTGTGATGGGCATCGCAAATTTGAAAAAAAATAAGGAGAATAATAAAATACAAAATCTTTACTTCCTAGTTTCTAAGTGGAGTGGATATATGCTTATGGGGCCTATGTTTAGATATATGTATCAAATAGTTATGACTTTTATGACTAACTTCAAAAAGAAAAAGTCTTTGTTTTATTTAGTTATAATTTTTATAGTTGTTGGTGCTATAGTAGGTTCCATTCAAATGCAAAATAGTAAAATCCCTTTTTTGATTACTGAAGGGTTAGACTATGACAATCCTGAAAAATTCTCTTCTTATCATTTATCTCCTTTTAGTTATGTCAATACGACAAAGCAAGATGAGTATTTATTTTCGCCTCAAATAGAAGCAGATGTAATTGAGCGAAATGTTTTCAAAGTGTTTATTCCTTTGTTGTCTTACGAAGCAAGCATTGCGGATAGGACTCTTGGCGAGTATGAATCAGAAGGAAGTAGGTTAGATCCAGAGGAAAGAAAGAAAAGCAGAAAATGGTATTGGGAACGTTATAATAAATATCATGAGATACAACTAAATGGAAAACCCCTTACAGTAGAATTATCAAGGTCTGAAAAAGCAGAGACGGGACAGCAAGGATTGTTGGGCTATGTAAATATGCAAGGTGTTGGTCAAGAAAAGAATATCCTTAGTATAACTAAAAAGTTGGGTGATTTCGAAAAGCGGTGGGAAATTCCTTTTCGCTATATTGAGCCTAAGTAGAAATTGTATTCTTTTCTATAATTAGAAACCAATGACCTGCACTAACTGTGGAACAGAAATAGAATCAAAACATTGCCCCAAATG
>CAYWOZ010000259.1:0-4405 GCA_964458675.1 uncultured Saprospiraceae bacterium | reverse complement strand
TACCAAATCCACACCAGTGATCATCTCTGTAACGGGGTGTTCTACCTGTAGTCTAGTATTCATTTCTAAAAAGTAAAAGTTCTTATCTCCGTCCAATAAAAACTCAACTGTACCTGCTCCTTCGTATTTACAAGATTTGGCCACCCTAATTGCAGCATCACCCATGCGATGACGTAGATCATCATCGAGTACAGCAGAAGGAGCTTCCTCCACTACCTTTTGATGTCTTCGCTGAATACTGCATTCCCTTTCAAATAGATGGACAACGTTACCATGCGAATCTGCTAGGACTTGTATTTCTATGTGACGAGGAGAAGTGACATACTTTTCTATAAAGACGGACCCATCTCCAAATGCAGATACAGCCTCACTAATAGCACGATTCATTTGCTCAACGAATTCTTTATCATTCTCCACTATACGCATACCTTTTCCACCACCACCTGCAGAGGCTTTGATTAAAATAGGGTAGCCAATCTTTTTAGCTATTTTCTTCGCTGCCTTTACATCTGTAATTGCTTTGTCTACTCCGGGCACCATCGGAATGTCATATTTCTTAACCGCCTTTTTTGCGTCTAGCTTACTTCCCATGATTCGGATAGAGTAGGGTGATGGACCAATAAATTTGACGCCTGCTTTCGTCACTGCTTTTGCGAATTTTGCGTTCTCACTAAGGAAACCATATCCAGGATGAATCCCATCTACATTAAGATCTTTGCAAACTTGGATTATTTTCTTTTGATTTAGATAGGATTCTGCTGAGGGAGCGGGGCCTACACAAACAGCTTCATCTGCTGCATACACATGTGGCGCATCACGATCAGCTTCAGAATATATGGCTACCGTTTTTATACCCATATCTTTTGCTGTTCGCATTACGCGCAAAGCAATCTCTCCTCTATTAGCAATTAGAATTTTCTTCATTCGAGCGGTCAATATTTATGCTCAATATTACGAAAAAAAGAGCGGCCTCCCTAAGGAAACCGCTCTTATATAATCTATTGAGGATCTGGGCAATTTACAATGATACATAACTATCTTCAGCTCTCACAAAATGCCTGATCTTGTCTTTCATTTTATAAGCAGCGCTTGACAACATTTCACCATCTCTAGGGACAATTGCAATATTGTTATTCAATCTACAAACAACTGCATGCGTTAAAGCTCTTCTGTCTCCTTTAAAAGTAGATGTAAAGCTCAGAAAGTTTTCTTCTATCCCAATATTTTCACTACTCAAAATTCTACCAGTTCTTGCGTCGATAAATTTAACATTCACTCCTACGAATGCAGACTTAGTAATACGCGTATCTCTTACTCTTGCATGAACCGTAAACGGTACTTTCTTATTTACCATCACCACCTTTGTTCTAGGTTTAGGGTTAGCAGTTAGAACTGTTGTATTGGTATTGCTAGTCGATACTGGTCCTAGTCCTCCATTATTCCCGCCACGGTCACCACCTCTTTCACCACCTCGATTACCACCGTTATTTCCACCTCTATCTCCTCTTGGTGTTTCATTTGTAGTTATAGTTTTAGTCACCGGCACCTTCACAGTCTTGAATAGCTTTTTTGACTGTCTATAATTATTATATTCTACAAACTCAGGAGCAACACTCATTTCAGTTACATCTACTTCTACTCTAAGATCAATGTCTTGAGGAGCATTATGGATATTGTAGTACCTTGTCCAAGTATCATTCAGACTTCGCTCATCAAAATTCATCAATTCCTGACCTGCAAAGAATGGATTGTATCCATAACTTACATTTCTCATTTCGAAAAGTACTTTATCGATACCTAATTCTTGAGCGGTATTGCCTAGCTCGACTGCATCCTTATACGTAGGAAAATAAGCCTGCACAGTATTAAATTTACGGTAAGCATTTCTAGCAGCATTCTTATCGCCTGCTTCTGCCTTTTCTAGCATATCAGTTCCTGCAGCATAATAGTACTCCGCAGCTTTCTTTCTACTGTCTAGTTCTAGAGGTGCAATTCTTACAAATCTAAAATCAGCCTTGTAGTGTGTTTTAGTAGAAATTAATGGAAGATGAGGCTCAATTAATTCTTGTCTCTCTTTGATCTGATTGTGAAGCTTGTTGATCTTTACCCACTTCACCGGTTCTGGAGATGCCATTAGAGATTCAATCTCTGCCATATCATCAGCAGTGATTTTTCTAAAAGCTTCTTCTACAACAAGGATGTCCTTTTCCTTTTTAACCTTTTTCTTTTGAAGGTTCATTACAGCCTTGTAAACTGCCTCATCGTAATATCCATCTTCTAATAAATTTGAAGGTGACTTACAATTGAAAAGCATTAGTGCTAGTAAGAAGCTTAGTCCGTTGATAACTTTTAAATTTTTCATAACGTAGCATTTTAAAGGTTGGTTAATTTCTTTATATAAAGAACTCAACTTTTAATGCTTTAAAGTACTAATGCAAGGTTAAACGTAGTATGCTAAACGTTAATTAGTATTATCAAGTAGTCTAATTGTATTAAGGAAATGTTACAAGAGCAATTAATGTCAATTTTTAAAGTTCCAGATGGTGACTTTTTTCATATCAACCTAGTCTCATAAGGCTATTTTTACATTAAGCTTTTTCTTCTATTACTTGTACTAGATGAAGTATAGTATCTACCGCTAGATGCATGTCTTTTATAGATATCCATTCCCGGACAGAGTGAATGCCTTGCATACCCGTAAAAAGATTCGGACAAGGAAGTCCCATAAAAGAAAGTCTGCTACCATCCGTACCCCCTCTGATGGCACTTTTCTTTACTTTCAGTCCAGAGCGACGGATAGCTTCTTCGGCATATTCCATGATATGTGGTTTAGCATCCAAGATCTCCTTCATATTTCTGTATTGCTCTTTAATTTCTATGGTAGCTTTAGAATTTGGATAGTTTTTCATTACTCCATCCACTGTCTTCTGGAGCAAATCTTTTTTCTCGATCAAAAGTGGTGTAGTAAAGTCTCTGAGTATGAAGGTTAGTGTTGCCTTTTCTAGTACACCATTCATAGAAGTAGGGTGAATAAATCCCTGCTTGCCAGAAGTAGATTCTGGCGATAAGGTATCCTTAGGTAATGCAGCTAAGATTTCACCGGCTATTTTCATCGCATTCTCCATCTTACCTTTTGCATATCCTGGATGAGCAGAGATTCCATCTATAACAACTTTAGCCGCATCTGCAGAGAAGGTTTCATCTTCTACACTACCAGGTACTCCGCCGTCCATGGTAAACCCAAAGTCTGCTCCCAACTTTTGTATGTCTACATTATCTACTCCCTTTCCAACTTCTTCGTCTGTTGTAAATAAGATACGCACATCACCGTGTATGAGCTTCGGATTCTTGACCATCTGATATGCAGCATCCATTATTTCTGCTACGCCCGCCTTATCATCTGCTCCGAGTAGTGTATCACCAGAAGTGGTTATAATATCTTGTCCAATCTGATTGAGTAGGTGAGGAAATTCTTTGGTATTCAAGATTGCTTCGTCATTCAAAGGCAATTTTATTTCTTGACCTTGATAATTGCTATGGACTATTGGTTTTACATTTTTACCACTACAGTCAGGAGCAGTATCTACATGGGAACACAAACAGAGCACCGGCACATCAGCTTTGTCACTATTTCCCTTAATCGTTGCATATACGTAACCAAACTCATTCATGTGCGCGTCCTCGATGCCCATCTCTTTCAATTCTTCCACCAAGACCTTGGACATATCTTTTTGCTTCTCCGTGGTTGGATAGGTTTCAGAGTTGGGGTCTGATTGTGTATCTATTTGTACATATTTTAGGAATCGCTCTTTGACTGTATATTTCATCTTTAAATTTTATTGAACAAATTTACAAAACAAGCAGGATAAGATTGGTAATTCTTAAGCATTTCGTAAGACCTTTAATTAAATCATAGTTCACAAGTTTAATATTGAGTAAATTTTGGGGCGACCAGCTAGATCATTGAAAAAATGACCTGCTGGCGGACTCTTCTGCACTTCGCTTTGCTACGGTCCTTCGGACATCCACTTATCAGTGGATTGCATACGATTCCTTAGCCTCTAGGGCTTCCTGCTGTTCGCATCGCCCAGCAATACCTGAAAATTGATATCTTGCATTTATGAAAAGGCACAACTACAATTGTACTGTTAAGTGGACTGGTAATATTGGGGTAGGGACGAAAGATTACACCAGTTATGAGAGAGCATATACAATAAGTATCCAGAATAAGATAGACATCCAGGGTTCTTCTGATCCTTCATTTAGGGGAGATCCAAGTAGACATAATCCTGAAGAATTATTTTTGGCTTCTATAAGTTCTTGCCATGCCCTCTGGTATTTGCATTTATGCGCAAGCAATGGAATTGTAGTGCTATCATATTTTGATAAGGCTACAGGCACAATG
>CAYWOZ010000258.1:0-4416 GCA_964458675.1 uncultured Saprospiraceae bacterium | reverse complement strand
ACTTCCTAATTAAAGCTAAATTCTTTTTCTTTGATCTAGAAGATAAAAAACCTACATGCCTAATTCTAACAAAACCCTTTGGAAGAATATGCTCGGCAAATAGCTTTAGAAATATTTTCCCTTCAAGGGATTTGGATTTTGTTTTATTGGCTGTCCAAAAGTAAGCCCCCACTGAACCCCGTCTTGCGCAAAGCCTAAAAGGCTCATACCTTAGCGCAAAAAAAGTAATATGCGTTATAGTAAAGAGAAAAAACAAGAACTAGTATTAAAGTGGGAGCAGAGCAATCAATCTCGCAAACAGTTTAGCAAATCCAATGCCTTATGCTATGCTAGTTTTTTGAATTGGACAAAAAGTTTTAGTAGTTCCACTAATTCAGATTTTAGCGATTCCTTTACAAGAATAGAAGATAATTTTTCGGGTAGGACCAAGATAGCACTCCCTAATGGTGTATTGATAGAGACGGATCAAATAATGACAAATGATTTATTAAAAACCTTAAGCCATGTTTGAGCAAAGCCGCACTTATTATTTGTACAATAAGCCATGCGATATGCGAAAGAGCTTCAATACGCTGTCTGGCATTGTAAGGTCAGAGATGAATTTGCCATTATTAAGTGGTGCGGGATTTGTGTTTATTAACAGGAGACGAACTCACTTAAAGATGTTGATGTGGGAAGGAGATGGATTGTCATTGTATTTCAAAAGGCTATCAAAAGGCACCTATGAACATCCAAAAACTACATCAAGTCATGAGATAGGATACGAAAAGCTACTATTGATTTTGCGGGGAATAAATACATCACAGATAGTAAAAAGAAAGCGATATTCACTTTTAAAAAAGAACTAATTTGAGTATCTTGTTACTGTGACTAATGCAGTTAAAGACTTAGAAATATCACAAAAAGATGCGCTGATAATAGCTCTTCAAAAACAAAATGAAGAGCAATCAAGAATAATAGAAGAGTTGCGTTTTCAGCTAGAGCAGTTTCGCAAACTAGTTTATGGTGCCAAGCGAGAACGGTTTGTATCTTCAAACAATCTATCACAAGGCACTTTATTTGATAGAGAAGACATAGATAGTCAAAGTGTTGAAAGTACATCTTCAGTTGAACAAGAGTCAAAGGCAAAAAAATCTGGCAAGCAAAACAAGAGGGCTAGCAGATTAAGCGAAATAAATTCCCTTCTCATCTAGAAAGGGAAGTAGAACAGATATACCCAGAAGGCATAGAGGCACAAACAGCAAAAGTAATTGGAAAAGATATTACTGAAATTTTAGTTTGCCAACAAGCGATGTTCAAAGTAAAACAAACGGTGCGCTATCGCTGTAAAGTAGAAGATGATCAAGGCCAAATTAGCATAAAGCAAGCATCGGTAAATCCGAGAATCATACCAAAAGGAATGGTAGACGAATCAGTATTGGCTCATCTGATAAATGAAAAGATACAACATCAAAATCCATTGTATAGACAGACCAAAAAGTTTAGACAAATGGGATTGGACTTTATAAAAACCACTACAATAGATGGCTGGTATAGTAAAGGTCTAGATGCTTTAGAACCCTTGTATCATTTGCATGTAGCTGATGTGATGAATCAAGACTATCTGCAAGTCGATGAGAGCAGCATAAAAGTGATAAAAAAACAATAAAGTAGGCAGTACGCATAGAGGATATATGTGGGTGGCTCACAGTCCATCATTCAAAGCGGTATTGTTTCACTATGATTCATCAAGGTCTCAAACAAGTGCGGATCAATTTTTAGCATCCTTCAAAGGAGGCTATCTACAATGCGATGGATATGCAGTGTATGACAATGTAGCGACTGATAAACAAATACATCAAGTATTTTGTGCAGCACACTCTCGCAGAAAGTTCATAGAGGCATTAGATAAAAAAGAACATCCAAAATTGTGTAAACAAGCCTTGTGGTTTTATCAACAATTATATGACTTAGAAAGACAGTTTCGAGAAAAGAAGTTGACTTATGAACAAAGACAAAAACAAAGAACACAGTTAGCCTTACCAATACTAGAGAAATTTAAAAAGTGGCTGGATGAACAAAGTGACAATATGGAAATCTTGCCAAATGATAGATTGGCCAAAGCCATTGCCTATACACGAAAGAGGTGGACTGGATTGATAACCTACTGTTATAATGGCGAACTAGAGATTGATAACAATTTAGTGGAAAACACTATCCGACCATTAGCATTAGGGAGAAAAAACTACTTGTTTGCAGGCTCAGAGCATGGAGCTTATCAACTAGCTATAGGCTATAGCTTTGTCAATACATGTCTTAAAAACAATATCAACCCAGAAAAATATCTCACATGCGTATTGAAAAAAATAGCTAACAACAAGGTTGATGACAGCGCTATATCATGGCTGCCTCATAAACTACACAAAGATATAGCTGAAAAACTGAAAATTTAAAAAGGGTATCTGATGGGTGCTTACCCTTAACTATCTTAATGTTGACTTTTCAAAACATTAAGCATAGACTCTTCTCTCACTGCCACTCAAAAGTATTAATCATATGTATCGTATCCGCTTACAAAGATTTAAAAACAGGAGCTAAGGAGTCGGCATTAATCTGCGAGCGAACATAAAGAGACCCTCGAAGCACATCAAGAAATGCAAAGCTTTATACAAAACTATAAATTAATTCATTTTTGTACAACGAATAATGTACATTCAATTATGAAAAAACTAATTCTAATTACCAACCAAATTTCACTTTTGATTTTTATCAATACAGTCAATGGACAAGACACCTTATTGTTGCATTATGAAAAAGCGACAATCTCAGAAGTAATTTTGGACGAATCTGAAAATGGAACAATTACTGGAAAAGGAGAAGACTTATCAATAGGGAAATACATGTATTTCAATTCAGGGTTGCATAAATCACCAGAAGCGATATTGGTTTCTGCATTAATGGATTTGGAAGTAAGTAACTTTTCTGACTTAGATTCTTTTAGTGTTTTCGTACAGCAAAAATATGGGTCAAGTTTTGAGGATAGATATGAAGAAAAATTTTCCTTTGCTGAAGTCTTAGAAGAATCTATAGTGATTAGAAATAATGAAGTAGCTGCTTATAATTTTAAAGTGGACTTACTCGAAAGTGAAGTTTTTAATATCGGATCAGTGAGTTTTAATGTTGGAATTAGATACAACAATAACTCTGATGCAAAGATAGCTCTTCGCGCTACTGGAACGACTGAATTTCCAGAAGCAGAAAGTAGATCTTTTACTATAAATGAAGACGGAAGCATCTCGGATTTTGTATCGACTTACAATGCAGAGGCTGGACTAGCCATTTTTCCAATAACATTTATAAGCGGTACCACTCAAGAAACTTCAGAACTAGGTTTAGAAATCCTAAGAAATGGAGATGATGTAATAAGAATTAAATCAAACGATTTATCTCAAAATTATACTTTGTCTATAATTGGTCTAAGCGGCCAAGTCTTAGATAGAAAGCAAATGAATTCAGGAGGCATTATTGAATTTAATACAAGTCTTTTGCCAAGAGGCGTCTACATTATAAATGCAATTAATAAATTGTCAAGTGCTAGTAGCAAGGTGTTTATTCCTTAAATATATACTTTATTCTACATCTTTGTCCACTCGAGCCTTAACGTGAAGTTTATAAACTCGTTAAAGAAAACAACGAAACCCCAGATTGTCAGAACAAATAAGCGTCTTGTTTTTTATTACACTAGATAGCTTAATAAAATTCTGACAACATGAAATATGCACAACTTCTCATTATCCCATTTATGTTCTTTACTTTTCTTGGACTCAGCCAAACGGCTATGGTGAAGGCATTAGAGATTCCTAGTGAAGATGGAATACAGTTAAAAGCAAACTATTATAAAATAGAAGCTAATGACAAACCATTGATTCTATTATTCCATCAAGCGGGATACAGTAGAGGGGAGTATGTTGAAACGGGGCCAAAACTAAATGAATTAGGGTTTAGCAGCCTAGCAATTGACCAGAGATCAGGAAGCAAAGTTAATGGAGTAATGAATGATGCGGCAAAAGACGCAAAAGGAAAGGGCCTAGAAACCGATTTTCCAAGTGCTTATCCAGACCTTGAAGCAACACTGAAGTATGTAAAAGAAAACGACTATGCACCGAATGGAGTTATAGTGCTAGGAAGCTCGTATTCATCTTCGTTGATATTTATCCTGGCTTCTCAACATACCCAATATATAAAAGGCTTAGCTGCCTTTTCTCCTGGAGAATATTTTAAATATGAGGGTAAAGAAATCGCGGACTTCGCTAAACAAGTAACTTGCCCAGTGTTTATAACATCAGCGAAAAACGAGAAGAAATCGTGGAGTACTATTTATGAAAATGTGGAGTCCAAAAAACAATTTTTCCTCCCAGAAACTAGCGGTCATCATGG
>CAYWOZ010000257.1:0-4451 GCA_964458675.1 uncultured Saprospiraceae bacterium | reverse complement strand
GGGTGGAAGTGTTATATCCCATATTGCGTTTTGTAAGGTGCGTTGGCCGTAGAGACGGATTACCATCCGTCTGGATGGTAGGTTGGCTGTAGAGACGGATTGCAATCCGTCTTGGCTGTCGCGCGGCATGGGATGTAGTAACGGACGACCCGACCTGTAGTGATGTGTGCAAAGGGTTGCTGCGATGGCCACATCACGAAAGGGCACCCCCAAGAAATAATTATGAATTAAAAAATGTAGCAATTCCAATTGGAACTATCACCGCACAAATCTATAGGTCGCTTTCAACAAAAAAGTATTCTCAGGACCGGATGTGAAGAGATCATTGGCAGCTAATTGGAATACATTGCGATCCAAGTCACCATAGTCAGTGATGCCTTGCGACCATACCAGAAAAATCTCTGAACCTGGAATATACTCCCAACGCAAAACCAAATTAGAGCGGAACTGGATGAAAGCGAAATCAGGATCTCCTAGACTATAGTCCGTAGAGCCGTCTTGATTTTCATCGATGAGGTAGCTGCCATCCTGAAATGAAATCTGCTGATTGGAATACCAGTTGACACGATCCGTCAACTTTTCTGCATCGGCGTCGGTGACATAATTGAAGTTGCTATATCGCGCCTTGAAGATGAAAGGTTGTCCATAGTACTGTAAAGTCAGATTAGGATTAAAACTATAGTTCACTCTAAGAGTGGGAGTGAGACTCGTGTTTTCTATCTCTGCTGTTATGTATCGGGCATCTGAACCGAATGCACTTTCGGTAACATACTGTGTCTTGTTAGGGTTGGACTGAAGGGAAAGTTCAAAATTGGCACTAAGGCGATCTGTAGGTTGGTAATTTGCTCTCCATACATATCGGAAAAAGGAAAACTGATTTTCTGCAGCAGTGGAATAGACAAAACCTAATGTAGTAGAGAATTTTTTCCGACTATCTGTTCCTGAAAAAATGTACGCAAAGTTCTCATCATTGAATTTCCATCGAGGACCTCCTCTCAAAAAAGTATTTATGAATATGCGCGGTTTATGTCCGAAACCCACTTCTGTCCACCAATTATTTTTGTAGTTCACAAAGGCTTCTCCTTCCAGTTGGAATCTATTGTAGTTGCCTTGGTAGTCAAACTCGGTCGATTGTTCTAAAGAAATATTGGCTCTTCTGTACCAGTTAGTGGGCTTGTTGAATAGGCGCCTCACCTCGGCATATTGTCGTATCACATCTGCCTGTCTCAAGAAGCCTATGTCATTCAGTTCAAGTCCTGGGCTCTTCCAGATGGCTCCTGCATTGTAGCGCCAGTTTCCACCACCGCCTCTACCTATCTCAAATCGTCCACCATTACCGCTTAGGCTAGTAATATTTGGATCTACAGAAACGTGATCCGCATCAGTTCTTTGGAATAGATGCGTAAGAGAAGTTTGCGTCCTTAACAATGCCTCAGGACTGCCTTCCACATGACTGAAGTAAACATTACCCTCTACATAGTATTTTCTATTGTTCCAGTTATGTTTGAAGTCCAGTCCTCCTGTATAAGCATTGCTGTGCAGGAATTCCACATTGGGCTCTAGTTGTCTATTAGTACTAGTAAAAATGCCACCAATGAAAGAGTTATTTTTATTAAAGTCTTTCTGTACTCGGGTCGTGAAGTAGTTCGTCAGTGGTTCTACCAATTCTTCTCTTACAGTACCCTGATCAGGCAATTGCTCTAGAACATCTGCACGCGTATCTAATTCTATCTGTCCAAAGGTTTTTTGTGTAATACTTTCTAGTACCCCTATGGCCCAACCTTCTTTCGTCTTTCCGCTAAATTTGGCAGCTCCTAGAATACGAGTAGCAGGAGGAATATCTTCAAACTCTCCTTTGCTGGGATCTACATTGGTTACGGATTGGGGTTGGCGGCCTATCCGTCTTGAGAAAAATAGATTGTCGGCACCGCCGCCTGCTCTAAAATCAAAGATATTTTTATTCTCTACAAAGAAGGGGCGACGTTCTTGAAAGAAAATCTCGAACCCATCCAAAGCAATAGCACCAGGATCGGCATCCACTTGTCCAAAGTCTGGATTGATAGTAAGGTCTAAGGTAAGATCATTGGTGATCCCAATTTTGGCATCCAATCCTGCTGTAATTTGGGTGTCACTACCATCATCGAACGGACTTCCCTCTATAGCAGGGTAGCGATCTAATTGGGCGACGACGTAGGGCTGCACTTCCAATTGCTTCTGTGGCTTGATTCCTTTCAACCCTTGTAGTTCTCCGAACTCACTTACCCAGCCCGGTGGGTTGGCTTCTAGTGCTTGCCATGTAGATCGTTCTTCATTTGGGAAGTATCTTCTTGTAGATTGTATTCCCCATAATTGCACGTCTTCACTGCTAAATCGCAACTGGCTAAGCGGCACTCTGAATTCTGCATACCAAGCTTCTTTGCCTATTCGGGTCTTTGCGTACCAAATAGGATTCCAGCTATCATCGAAGTTGTTATTGTTGGATATGAATTCATCTCCCTTTACTCCAGAGACGGACACTGTAAAGGAAAAAGCGGTACGGTCATCGTTGTAACTCCCTAAGTTGACTTCTACCCAGTCACCCGGAAAGTCGTCTCGCCGTCCCATTCGTTTTTCCAAGATGTCCATATTGGATTGCATACACTTGAAAGCGAAGTAGATATTTTTGTTATCATAGAGGATCTTCATATAGGTCTGCTCGGAAGGGGCTGTGCCTACATCTGGTTCGAACTCGGTATACTGTCCTGACCACTCCACCAGTTCCCAAGCGGCTTCATTGATTTCTGCGTCTATGGTGGGTGCTGCTAAGGTGCCTATGTGCTGAGTGGTATAGTTGCGTTTATTTTCTGTATTCTGAGCAGTGGCACAGAGTGGAGTTATTAAAATGAATAGTAGTAGTAATGATTTATGTATCATAACAGTCATAGCTTTTTGGTAGTACTAATGTAGGGTATTTAGGCAAGAATAGGGTGGATTGGGAAGGTTGTTTGACGAATGTTAACATTCTATCGACTGATGTTAACAATACCTATTCTTTTGAGTGTTTTATTAGGTTATCTGTACCTGTGTAAAAGGTTCCCTATGACTAGAGTAGATAAATTTTACGTTTATCGATATTTATGATTCGTCTTTTTTTAGGTCTCTATGTGCTTTTGTTGGACTGCTTTAAATGGGAGCTCTCCGATAGAAAAATCGGGTCGGGTGATAAGGTCTAAAAATACTATTGCCTATGAGGAGCATATTGTAGCCCTCGCCGGTTTCTGCGATTCAGTCTTCAGTTTGCGCAACAGCAAATGTGGATGCAAAGAAAATTAGGAGTACAATCTTAAATAGTAATTTCGTATTTTTTAATTCAAGACCGGTAATGAATATTTGATTTAGCAGATACTGATATGCCCCTATCAACATTTATTCAACCTCTAAGTCTTGCCTATCCACCAAAAAATCAAAAGACATCTCAAATAGACCTTTCCCATCTACGATGGCATTCCAAGCACCGTGACCTTGATCCACCAAAGGGACAAATTCGCGGTAGATACCCAAAGCATTATAGATGCTATCTAATTCTTCTCCCTCACTGAAAAGTACTGTAGGGTCTTCTGTCCCATGCGCAATGAATAACTCAGGGTCATCAATGTCAAATCGTTCTAGACCAAACTCGGATTCGAATAGGTCTAGTTGTACCTTACTTCCCAAAAAATCGACCATACTTCTGACAGTGTAAGTCTCATTGGTGTTAGCAGTAGAAAGTGTAGGGTCGTCTGTAACAGAAATTTCATCTCTAAAATCTTCTTGATTGGAAATGCCAAGAGTGATAGCCGTAATTGCCCCCGCAGAAGCACCACCTACGGTAATGTAGTCTGTATTAAAGTTGTAGGTATTTGCGTTAGCTACTAACCATCGCAGGGCGGCTTTAGCATCTCTTTGTGAAGCATACATCGCTATACTTGTGCGCGCGTCATCAGGAGTTTCGGCGTTGGCCATTGTGAACTCAAGCCACTCTTGTGGTGCTATTCCTGTAAAATCTATTCCTTGTAAATCACTTGTCGTCCTATAATCTACCGAAGCAAAAACCCATCCACGCGAGGCAAAATAATTGGCCATATCTATAATTTCCGGTTTTGTTTTTGTGCCACCTTGAAATCCTCCACCATGGATAAACATAAAAACAGGCCGATTGGTAGAATTATTATTTGGGTAGTATACATCTAACAACTGCGGCATCTCCACAGTATTCATTCCATCATGACTAAGTCCATCGGCATAGTTGATGTCTTGGTCTAGCATTACTTCGAAAGAAGATTCCTCCTTAACTATTGGTGAATCATTGTCAGTTGTAATGGGCTCATCATCATTACAAGCTGTAAAAAATAAGAAAACCAAAATGAATGTGTAAGTATATTCTATACATACTGCAGTTTTT
This sequence comes from uncultured Saprospiraceae bacterium, assembly GCA_964458675.1. Taxonomy (GTDB): domain Bacteria; phylum Bacteroidota; class Bacteroidia; order Chitinophagales; family Saprospiraceae; genus JALZVN01. Next base: position 31 of record CAYWOZ010000257.1, on the reverse strand, counting down.
CTTTTTATTGTTCTTTTGAATCACATTTTTC
>CAYWOZ010000256.1:0-4514 GCA_964458675.1 uncultured Saprospiraceae bacterium | reverse complement strand
GATCAAAATAAAGTCGCTCAAATTGTCCCAAACCACTTTCCATTGAGTATAACCTCTAAGGTATGGACGCTTTCTTGCGTATTAGATTGATTAATCTCAGATTGCCCAAATACAGCACAAGAAATTAACATGAAATTACAGATTAAGAAGTAGACTCTTTGACTCATTGTTTGATTTATTTTAAACTTATAAGGATAAAGATAGCACATTTGAGAATCGAAATAGTAGAAAAAAGAACAAATCTGAGTTGAATAAACGTGTTACGAAAACAATGTCTTAAATAAAATCAAGAAATAATTATAGGGAACATTGTTCTCAAAATAAAATGCTAAATTCACATATATTTCTATAAAAAAACAAAATCATGTCACCGCTTAAGTCTACCCTCTTATTCCTAATTTTTATTGTCGGCATAAATCTAAATGCTCAATCTGAGAAGCTTCTTTCAGTAAAACATATGCAAAAAGACTTTGACGAAATACTTGCTGTCGTCGAAGCACATCCTGACCCTTTTACTCACATTACAGAGGAAGAGTTCATGAAGAAGTTCAATGAGAATAAAAATAGCCTGATTCAGCCATTGTCTACTATGGATTACTATAAGAAAGTAGTCTCTATGGTAGCGTTAATTAGAGATGGGCATAGTAGTGTCGGAATGCCAATAGGCTGGATGGAGAAGCAAAGAAAAGAGTATGGTGTTTTACCACTATCATTTCATTTATCCTCCGCGGATGAATTATTTGTCCTCAAAAATTATAATGACTCAGATATCCCCATGGGTACGCAAATTACCAAAATCAATGACATGTCAATCCCTGACTTTTTGGCTGCTATTGACCCCTATATATCTTATGAAATTAAAAGCTTTAGAAACACTATTATTGATGATGATTTAGAATTCTACATATACCTTGTATTTGGTCATTCGGAGAGTACTGTTTTAGAATATAGCACTGGGAAAATCGAAACGGTTACTATAAATAATATGCGTTTCAAAGATTGGAAAAGAGTTTATAAGGATAAACGGGAAGAGAGCGAAGCCGCTATTGCAAAAGGAGAGCCTTATGCTTATGAAAGATTAAGTAAAGGAGTTGGAATTCTTAAAATATATTCTTTTTGGACTCTTGATCTTGATACTTATGATCGCTTTCTAGCCAAAACCTTCAAATCCATACAACAAGACAGCATTCATTCTCTGGTAATAGATGTTAGGGGGAATTATGGAGGATGGCCAAAAATCGCCTCTAGACTTTTCCATTATATTTCAGATTTACCCTTCAAAACGGTGGCGCAAAGAATTTTAAAGGTTAGTAAGGCGCATCGTGAATATTATTACAACCGCTATCCACATTGGAGAATTCCAAATAATAATATTTATCTTAGTCAGCTGCATAATATTGATTTGGATGCTGTCATGAGAGATGAAATTGGTACTTATAAAACAAAGACTACAGAGCAAAATGAACTACCAATAACAAGAAAATTTGAATTCGATGGCAATCTTTATCTGCTGACCAATCGGGATTCTTATTCTGCTGCCTCCTCTTTTGCGTCTACTTTTCAATGCTATCAAATGGGAACTATTATTGGTGCAGAAACAGGCGGCACTAAAATATTCAGAGCGACTGCTATGTATAAAAAACTTACTAGATCTGCGCTAAATGTGCGTATGTCTACTACAAAAGTTTTATGCTCTTGTTTCAATGAAGAATTTAAAGGTGTCACTCCTACCATAGAATATATCCCTTCTATCAATGAATTGGTTTCAGATATGGATACGCATCTTATGTTTACTCAGCGGCTGATAAAGCAAGTGCAGAAGAAAAAGGAAGAAATGAAAAAGAATGACTAAATTTTGTAAAACTCTAAAATTCTACTGACCTAAATTTTGATTCAGCAATAAATTTATTAATTATTGAAATTTTCATTGAGCGCAAATAGATGATAACGTGTGAATTATAAAATATTTGTATATTTTTTGCATTATTTTGGTACATGAAAAATGATGTTTTTTGGTCTTCTTTTTATCATTCACAAAGTATACATTTACTTCTTTTAACCAAAACCGATTATTTATGAAAATTACTAGAATCTTAATGTTTACTTTCCTAGCTCTTTTTTGGAGTAGCTGTGAGAAAGAAATATAATTGAGAATGAGCCAATTGAAATTAAAAACACTTCTGCAATAAGTTCTATAGATGAACCAGCAGAATGTTTACACTCTTTCTTTGATAACAATACAGCTAGAGCAATAGCATGGCATATTTATCAAGATTTGATAGAGAACGATCCTAGATTTTTGACAAAAGGAATACCAGACTTCAATTCAACTATTTCTTTATCAGACGCACTGGACTTAAATAATCTATCCTTTGTCCCATTTGTATCAAGACAGACCTTTTCCAATGAAGGCAATAAAGAAGTTTCTGGATTGTTAATGGTATTTAGCGATACAGAAAATGCCCCTGGCTACATTTATGCAGACAAGGAGGGCTTGCAAGATAACCCAGAGTTATATGTTGAAGTTTCTGAAATAGGATCGCTAGATGTTACAACTCTTAATGCAGATGACTTCTTGTACTTTATGGAAGAAATGGTTCCAATTGTTAATTGCGAAAATGTGATTGAACCAGAGAATGAAGTGCTAGAAAGAGGACTTTTAAAAGACATATTAGATACACTTACTGATTGTGGTACACTTGAGCAAAAAAGAGCCAAAATCAAAAGATTAATAGAAAACTGGAAAAATAGACCTAGGGGTGGCAGAACAGATGATCACTTTTCGCCAGGAGGGCCCAGCATAATATACGTCTCAAATCATGGCCTAACGGGTCCTGGATTTAACACAAATCCAAATCCAGGTAGTTCAGAAGACCCTAATTATATTAACAATAGAGATGAGCTTTTTAATTGCTTGGGCTTTGACTCTTTTGATGACAATACATCACCTCCCCATCCCAATGTAGAACTTTGTACTATGTGGATGAATTATTATGAAAACTGTATCCAAAAAGGTGAAAATTTAGATGTTCCTAACTATTTCCAAGCTGCACAAGATTGGGCAAGACACATGACACTAAATAGGGGTACATTTCAAGATGTGTTAGATAATACACTTTTTTGTGTTGAAGAGGGAAAATTTGAATGTGTAGATCAAGTATCTAAATTTGTTAATGAAAACAACCTCAACTGGAGTCTTTATGAGCAAAGACAATTTGTTGATATGCTTAACTCAGGATGTGGTAGTGAATTAGGTCTTGAGGATAAATTTATTGATTTAATTGCTAGTTTTGAATTTAGTAAAATAAATGCAATTATTAGAAATGAAAATGTTCCCGAGGAATTAAAATGTTTGGCTGTTGAAAAATATGCAATAAGGAAGAATCCTAGATTAAGGCCTGCTGAACTAGCTCTTATTAATGAGAATTGGTATGCAGCTTGGGAAATTGAAGAGAATGTAACAGTTACAGATGCCGAGATGATAAGGATATTTGGCAGCCATCAGGATAATGCATGTTCAAACGCTTTTAGGCATGCTTTGTTTAACGCATTGAATGCTCAGGATGTTGGTGCCGATTTAGCAAAACAATTTGGTGACGCTCACGAAGATATACCAGGAAACACTAACAATAATGCAATAATGGATTTCCATAATAATGCTGTAGGAATTATAGTCGGGTCTAGAATCTCTGTCGGCCCTAGTATAGCACCTGTTGTAAGTGCTATATGTGCCGAATTAGCAGCAGGTAATCTATTGGTACTAGTGGATCCAACTGACATCACTTCTGCAACAACTGATTCTAGTGGATGTTCTTGCTGATTTTTAAAAACAAGTTATTTATATAAATTATGTCAACCAAAAATATATTTTTCTTAATACAAGCATTCTTGCTTTTAACAGCTTGTGAGTTTAGTATGTCAAGTAAAAAATTTTCTGTGGAAAAGGAAATAATGGAAAAAGACATTTACATAGAATTTCCGAAAAATGAACGACCAGAAGGGTTTACTTTGAAATTAAAAAATGAAACGGAGTGTAATATTCAACTTGACATTTTTGATAAGCCTCAGGATAGTCTAGTTCTTATGTATACAATTGCAATTGAGGAATTACGAGACCAAAATTTTAGTGTTGATTGGTTTTCAAGATACCTAATTATAAAGCTCAATAATTCGTCTTCTTTAGCATGTGATACTTTAGATTTGGAATTACTTGTAAGTTTTTGGAAAGATTAATAAGTTTGTCTAGTCCTAAATAACCGATACAGATTATTAAAGGATTTAAGATATTAATTAAACCTGAACAATGATATCATTGTTCAGGTTTTTTATTTTATACTATTTTCTTTTTAAAGTTTGTTGTTTGTGCATTTGTAAGGGCGTTAACATATGATTTGAAAGATGAGGTCTCTTATTATTATAAATAACTATCGCATTTTTAATTAGGTCTTTTTAAGATCTAGTAAATTCAAACTGACTTCAGAGATTTAAGCTGCTTTAGCTGAGTTTTGCCTCTC
>CAYWOZ010000255.1:0-4531 GCA_964458675.1 uncultured Saprospiraceae bacterium | reverse complement strand
AAAAATTTATAATTTTTGATTACATCTTGAATGGGGTTTATAGAGGTGCCCACTATTTATTTTGATCATTTTTTTCGTTAAAGAATCTCGCCTATGCAAAGGCTTCGCCTCGATTTTGACCAAAATAAAGTCGAAAGAATTGCCCCAAGTCACTTTCCATTGAGCGTAAAAACATCCAAGTGTGCCCATAACATAATCAAAGTCCCACTACTCACTTTCTAACAAATGCTTATATCATTGGGCATAAATAAAGTGTTCACTAGAGAATTGTTTTATACAACTCGTTGCAGTTTTGGATAAGGTTATTATGGAAATGCCATTTTATCTAATTGAAGACAAGTAAAAATCTATTCGTGATAGATTTTTGACAAAACAAGAAATATAAAGTGTTTTCTAACTAAAAACATTTTACATTTGAATTGTTTGAGTATTAGTCAAAGATTATTCCTTAACCAAATCGAATTCATAAAGAAAGAGGTGAATGGAAATTTGAAACAAATGAAATTATTAATCAAAAAAACATATTTATGATTCGAATTTTATCATTTTGCTTGTTAATAGTAGCCTGTAATATTTGTTTTGGTCAAAGTGTTCCGATAGAAGACTTTTCAGTAAATCATACGGGACAAGTTCAATTAGAAATTCAAGCGGAAGCAGATAAATATTATTTATTAAGAGTCCAGCATCCGCCTAATCTAGAATACGAGTCTTATACCTCTATCACAAAAGGAGTTGATGGACCATTGATAATCACAGAGCCGGGAGGTGCATTCGAAAAGCAGAATTATTCTATTACAGAACACTCCATTGATAATCCTATGGACATCGATGGTGACGGAATAGATGATATTACAGAATTGGAAAATATGCCTACTCAGGCTCCACTAAATTTCGCAAGAACAATTTCTATTGTTGATGGCACAACATCTTTAGATAGTCAGGAAACATTTGATCAATTATCAGTAGTTGAAGAAGATATACCGTGGTCACCTTTTCTAAATAATCAGCAGTTTGCAAAGTTCATTATTGTTAACCAATCATCAGATGAACCTGAAGTCTATTTTATAAATACGCTCACCCACGATGTGCACGCAAGTTTTATTTCTGAATTAAATTTTGAAGAATTCGATATAGTTAGGGGAGAGATAGTTTATAATCCAAATGGTTTTACAGATAATGGCGTAGTCGGAACATACAGATTTAATTACTCCCTTGGATTTACCAATTCATTTGAAATGACACAAAGAACTTTTGAATTATTAATTGCGAATATGCCATATCTCCGGAATAATATGAAACATTTCGTTGGAAGCGAAAGTGAGGAGAGCTTTAATACTGAAAACAAGGAAGGATTTGAAGGGTCTAGAATTGAAGTTATCTTAGAGTCTGAGCTTTTCCAAGACGTAGATTTTATCCCGTTTAATAGGACAGAGGGATTTGGGTTTTTCAAAAAAATAAACATTGATGAAAACCCTGGTTCAAGAGATATAGTTTTGTATGATGCTCTACCAAATACTTTGCCAAGAGTCGGAGGTATAATTACTTCGGTAGTTCAAACACCATTGTCACACGTAAACTTAAGAGCTATACAAGATGATGTACCAAACGCCTTTATTAGAGATCCTTTGGCAATCGACTCAATAGCAAATTTATTAAACAAATTTATTTACTTCAAAGTAGACAATGACGGTTATCAAATTAGGGAAGCAAGTATTGAAGAAGTGAATGCGTGGTTTGATGATATTAGGCCATCTAAAGAGCAGATTCCAGATAGAGATTTAAGTATAGATAGGATTTTACCTCTTGATTCTATTTATTTTAATATGTCCACCTCTTTTGGTGCGAAGTGTGCTAACGTTGCCACAATGAGAAGGTTTGGCTTTCCTGAAGGGACTATTCCAGATGGATATGGTATACCATTTTATTTTTATGATGAATTTATGAAATTCAATAATTTCTATTCAGACATTGAAGAAATAATAACAGATCCTGATTTCATAAATGATTTGGACACAAGAATAGATATGCTTAGTGAGTTTAGAAAGAAAGTTAGAAAAGCACCAATGCCTCAATGGATGTTAGATGAGTTGGAGGAAATGCATAATTCTTTTCCTGAAGGCACTGCAGTAAGAGTTAGATCAAGCACCAACAATGAGGACCTTCCAGGGTTTAGTGGGGCAGGTCTATATACATCCAAAACTCAACACTTAGATGAAGGGCATATCTCTAAATCTGTTAAACAGGTGTATGCTAGTATTTGGAATTTTAGGGCTTTTGATGAAAGAGATTTTTATCGTGTGGATCACTTTATTGCTGCTATGGGGCTTCTATGTCATCCTAACTTTGAAGATGAAAAATCTAATGGTGTAGGAGTAAGTATTGATCCTGTATTCCAAACGCCAAATACGTATTATTTGAACACTCAAGTGGGGGAGTCCTTAATTACTAATCCAGACGTAGACGCATTACCAGAAGAGATGCTATTATTTCAGGATGCGAGCATTGGATTTTCTGTACTTAGAGAATCTAATTTAGCGCCTCCAGGAGAATTAGTAATGGATGAAGAATTCATAAACCAAATGAGGGATTATATGGGTGTTATACATGACGAATTTGGTTCCTTATATGGTGTCGAAGATGTAGAGGGGTTTGGAATGGATATAGAATACAAAGTAACTTCTCAAAACCAATTAATAATAAAACAAGCTAGACCTTGGGTGTCATTTTGGTCAGAGGTTAATGATGATTTCGATCTGGGAATAAATAGCATTTTAAATCCATCTTCTTCTTCTAGTTTAGGAGATAACGAATTTGTTACTGTTAGGGTAGAAAATACAGGCCTAAATGATATGGTCGACTTTAATTTAAGTCTTATTGTTGATAATCAACAAGTAGAATCTATTGTTATAGCCGATACTTTAAGTCCATTTAATAATGCAGATTATCAATTTACAATCCCGGTTGATTTTTCAGAAAAAGGAGATTATAATATTAGTGCTATTGTTTCTTCCTTATCCGATTCTTATAATAAAAACGATACTTTAAATGTTGTTGTAAGTAGCCTTCATCAATTGGATGCAAGACTTTCTATAGAAAAGGCTATAGCAAAATGTGGTAATGAAATAGAGATAACTACGCTTATTTCGAATCTTGGTGATAGTAATATAGATAATGTTGAAATAGGAATCATTGTAAATGGATTAGAAGTGGAGCCACTTTTAATTAATACAAGTATATTTTCTGAATCCGAAAAAAGCGTAAAATTCATTGTTACAGAAAACCTTCAAGCAACTGATAATATAATTGAATTAGAATTAATCAATTTAAATGGTCAATCAGATGCAGTATTAGAAAATAACGATGCAAGTATTTCGGCTGATTTAGGATCAGATTTTGACTTAATTACATTAGTAATAAATTCTGATGATTTCCCACAGGATATTTCTTGGCAAATTAATGATGAAACCGCAAATGAATTAGTAGCTCAAGGTGAATTAAATGAAAGCAATTTCACGTTTAGTGAAGAAATTTGTGTAAACTATAATAACTGTTTTTCTGTAAAACTTCTTGATTCATTTGGTGATGGAATTACTGGAGGAAGTTTTATGGTTCTTGATACTATAGGCAATACCCTATTAACAAATAATGACTCATTTAATTCTCAAATTGTTGATTATATATGCCTATCGGAACAGGCTTGTGCTTTTGTTGCCAATATTACAACAATAGATACAGATGATGTGACAAGCAGCAATGGCAGTATAAGTATTGTAACTACTGGAGGATTGGAGCCATTCCAATATAGTATAGATAATGGACAAACTTTTTTAACAACAAATACCTTCTCAGAATTAACTCAAGGAGAGTATATGGTTGTAGTCTTAGATGCGTCAGGCACTTGTTCATATAGAGAAACAGTATCGATTGAAGTGGATGTAGTGAGCAGTGTAAGTGAAATATATCAGGATGATATTAAGGTTTATCCAAATCCCACGATAGGAGAATTAAATATTGAATTTAGCAATAATCCAATCTTCTTAGAAGGTCTTAAAATTGAAATTTTTGATAGTTTAGGTAGGTTGATTCAGAGTAGTTCTTTAACAAATGGTGTTCAAGAATCGAATATTCTAATGTCAATTGATGACTTCAATTCTGGAGCATACTATCTAAAATGTTCCAACGAGAACTTTGAAAAACATTTTAAGTTGATTAAAATGTAACGAACCAAATTGAACCTTATGGAGTAAATGACAAAGTGATCAGTAAGTATACCTTAAGTTTCTGATTATCATCACCTTGGTTGTGGCTGTTAATTTACTTAAGATGTTTGATAATTAATAATTGAGTGTTGCTTGATTTAAGGTTTTTCAAAAATTGACGAATCAAGTAACACTAAATGAATTTGAGTCAACTCTGAGAAGTATGAATATTCCAAAGATAGGAGATATATCGCGACTCGTCATAGGCGATCATGCACGACAAGCGGAGCGCGTAGAGGCAAAGGGTAGAAGCGGCATCTCGGAATGAAATG
>CAYWOZ010000254.1:0-4540 GCA_964458675.1 uncultured Saprospiraceae bacterium | reverse complement strand
ATTGATCAAAATAAAGTCGCTCAAATTGTCCCAAACCACTTTCCATTGAGTATAGGTATACAAAATGTGAAGAAATCTATATAAACCTATACAATACCTATATAATTTTGTGGATTGATTCGCTTAAGTTCTTCTTTAATATCCTGACTTATCTCCAATTCATTGATGAATTGATGAATGACCTCTTGATTTATCTCATCGTTTCCTCTGGTCAACGCCTTGAGGGTTTCGTACGGATTAGGGTATCCTTCCCTGCGTAAGATATTTTGTATTGCTTCAGCTACTACCATCCAGTTGCCCTCTAGGTCTTCAATAATTTTGGACTCATTTACTTTGAGTTTGGAGAAGCCTTTGAGAATAGATTTGAAGGCAATAAGGGTATGAGCGAAGGGAACGCCTACGTTACGTAAGACGGTGCTGTCCGTCAAATCCCGCTGTAGACGGGAGACGGGAAGCTTGCTAGCGAGATGGCTGAGAATAGCATTGGCGATGCCTAAATTGCCTTCTGCGTTTTCGAAATCAATAGGATTGACTTTGTGCGGCATGGCAGAAGACCCCACTTCGCCAGCGATAACTTTCTGTTTGAAATATTCCATAGAAACATAGGTCCAAATATCTCTACACATATCTATGAGAATGGTATTGACTCGCATCAGATTGTGAAAGAAGGTAGCCATTCCATCATAATGTTCTATCTGAGTGGTGGTCTGTTGGCGTTGTAGACCTAGATATTCCATAGTAAACTCATCAGCGAATTTTTTCCATTCAATATCTGGGTAGGTAACCTGGTGCGCATTAAAATTTCCTGTCGCTCCTCCAAACTTAGCCGTATGGGCTGTTGCTTCGAGTAGCTTTATCTGATTTTGTATCCTTTCATAAAACACTTGAAATTCTTTGCCCAATCTCGTCGGTGAGGCTGGTTGTCCGTGTGTCTTAGCGAGCATAGAGATGCCTGCCCATTGTTGGATATTGGTAGATAGGGTAGTGAGTACTTCTTTAATCCCAGGCAAGTAGACGTCATCCAAAGCATTTTTGAGCAATAAAGGAGTAGCTGTATTGTTAATATCTTGCGAGGTAAGCGCAAGGTGTATATACTCTTTGTATTCTGCTATGCCTAGTGCTTCGAATTTTTCCTTAAGGAAATATTCTACTGCTTTTACATCGTGATTGGTCGTGCGCTCAATGGATTTAATATGCTGAGCGTCTTCTATTGTAAACTGCTCAAAAACCTCATTGAGGGCATCTATTTTGGTCTCTTCGAAGCCTCCCAGTTTAGGTAAAGGCCACTGGCAAAGCGCTATAAAGTACTGTATCTCAACAAAGACTCGATACTTAATAAGGGCATATTCTGAAAAATAATCTACAAGTTCTTCAGTTTTATTCGCATAACGACCATCAATAGGTGAAATAGCTTTGAGCATAAAATCAATTTTAAGTAATATTGCGTTATAATTAAGGTGCTTATCGATTCGCTTCGATGGCGCAAAAATATAGATAAAAACGGGCATTAATAAATCCTAATAGATTTGAATAAATTCTTTTTACAATTTGTAGCATTTTGGTGTTTTTGGATGCTAAGTATTTCGACTCTGACCGCACAAGTCGCCGTGGAGGGGAGAGTCAGTAACATTCAAGAAAAAAACATTCTTGTAAGCGTCTATAGCGAAGGTTCTCACCAGCTTGTTCCAGTAGGTGGAGATGGGCGATTCGTGGCACAGCTCCCTAGATTTGAAGAGTGTCTGATATCTGTCTATAGCGGAAATACACAAGCGAAGACCTATAGTGTCAATACGGATTTATCTGCATCTGAACCTGTCAAACTTTTTGTAACCATGTCTGGGGAAAAACCGAATAAAAATAATATTCAGGTAAGTGGTCCTGAAAAAAGATTTGTAACGGATGGCTATGCTTATAAGACTGAAAAATTTAATCTAGATAATGTAAAAGATAAGGTAAAATTTGCTTCCTTGATGACTGAGCTGAATACTAATCTGCGTGCGTTTTACAAAAACAAGATTTTGCCAAAAGAGCAAATCGGAATAACTACAAATACTAATGAAGCAGCCATCCGAAAAAGCGAGCATAAAATAGGGCAAGAGATTTTTGAACTACTCAATAAAAAACGTGCTCAAGAGTCCTTTTTGAAAAGGGTAGAGGTAGACTATAATCAAGATTCCAGTCAGGGTCTTAATCGGTGCCAATTGGAGTATAAATTGCTCAAAGCAGAAGCGACCTTTGCGAAAACAAGTTATGAATTGGCACAGAGAACGTATGAAAAGGAAAAGCTAATGGTGCGAAGAATGGAGAATAACGATAGAAGCTCTAATACTAAAAAGATGTTTGACGCTGAGAATAAAATGAGACGTCTGGAAAAAGAAAAGGATATCGCGGTGATTACGCTCACCAATAAACAAGCGGACTGCTGGGAAATAGATGCGCAAGAAAAGCTAGATACGGAGCTTGCTAAAGGAGATGCTGCAGATATGGCATTGGTCAAAACAAAACGTCTTGACATCAATAGTGTGCGTATGACAAGTCGCCTTCAGAATGCTAAAAAACTATATAAGCAACATAATTTGTTGGCTAATGATTTGACGGGAAGAGATAGAGTCGTCCAATTGGCTAATGCGCAAAAGTATATCGCTCAACAGGAGGAAATAAAACTGTACCAATCGGAGAATTTGGTTTCTAAGTGGAAGATAAAAAATGAAAGTGAAAAGGGATATAATAAACAAGTTGAACAAGCTCAACGAGCATTTTTAAAGCAAAGAGAAATTGCTTTTCAGGCAGAGATGGCCTACTTGGAACATATGTGGCATTTAAGAGACAAGCCAAGTGTAAAAGGAGTCTTAGATGATGTTTTTGCACGTCAAAATGAACTCCTTGATATCGTACAGTCGGACCGTCCAGAATTGCTTGTGGAGGAACCTGTTGAGGATACTCGATCCGACGCTGAGCTGTTGTCGAACATAAAAATAGAGAGCAATACAAGAGATGATTCCAGAAGCAAAAAACTTACCTTTAAGCAAGACTATTACGAAATAGTTGAAAAAGGAAATAAGAGGACTTATTTTAAAAACGGGGTCCCGATTACCAAGCTTACATACGAGTTCGAAACAAAGCGTAAATTTGGGGAGATACTCGAAAACGTAAGAGAGGAAGAAAGAAGAAAAAGATTGTGGGATTTATTCAAAAAAAGAATTCAATGAAAGTAGATATATTGGCTATTGGGGCACACCCTGATGATATAGAATTGAGCTGTTGTGGAACCCTGTTGAAGCATATTGATATGGGTAAAACTGTAGGCTTGTTGGATTTGACCAAAGGGGAATTAGGTTCTAGAGGTACTGCGCGTATTCGACTCAAGGAGGCGGAGGCAGCGCGAAAAATGATAAAAGCAAAAGTTAGGGAAAACGTAGGTCTAAAAGATGGCTTTTTTGATATGGAAAAAAGCTTGATGAAAATCATTCCGTACATTCGAAGGTTTCAGCCTGAGATAGTTCTTGCCAATGCTATTCAAGATAGACATCCTGATCATGGGCGTGCTGCAGAGTTGATTAGTAGAGCTTGTTTTTTGTCTGGTCTAAAACGTATTAAAACCCATTGGAAAAAGGAGAAAAAAGCACAATTGCATTGGAGGCCCAAGCAAGTATTTCATTACATTCAAGATAGACATTTTGAGCCAGATTTTGTGGTGGATATTACACCTTATATGGAACGAAAGGTAGAAATTGTGCAAGCCTATGGTTCCCAGTTTTACAATCCCAAATTGAAGAAATATGCCAAGGAGGCGAAAACGCCTATCTCTGGAAAAGTATTTTTGGATAATTTGTATGCCAAGGCCAATGTATGTGGGAGGAATATTGGAGTGGAATATGCCGAAGGTTTTACCCTTGATCGGACCTTAGGTGTTAATTCATTATTTGATATTGTTTAGAGCAACACTAAAGAGAAAACAATTTGGAAATAATAAACGCTAGTAAAATTTGTGTGGCCAAATGCCCGCATGGAATGGAGGAGATTTTGGCCGACGAGCTCCGAGACTTAGGAGTAGAAGAGGCAATGTTGCAAAAGCGGGCCGTGGCATTCAAGGCGGATAAGAATACGCTTTATAAAGTCAATTTGCATTCTCGCTTGGCTATAAAGATTCTGTGCCCTTTGTTTCAGTTTACCGCAAAGCATCCAGAAGAACTATACAAAAAAATCAAGGCCTTTGATTGGTCTGATATCTTAGATATTGAGCATACCTTTGCTGTACAGACTACGGTGCATTCGCCTCATTTTTCACATTCGCAGTACGTTGCATTAAAAGCTAAAGACGCGATTGTAGATCAGTTTTATGATACTGTTCATAAGCGTCCGAATGTTGATGTGAAACAGCCCAATATCAAGGTTCACTTGCATATCTCGGACAACAATTGTTCGGTATTTCTAGATGCGTCAGGAGCCCCATTGTTTAAGCGTGGCTATCGTACGCATACTGGTATAGCACCCATCAATGAGGTTTTGGCGGCAGGTATGCTTAAATTGAGTGGGTGGA
>CAYWOZ010000253.1:0-4552 GCA_964458675.1 uncultured Saprospiraceae bacterium | reverse complement strand
CAGAACTCAAACGACTCAAGTTTATCATTGAAGCAACGGAGAAAGGAGAAAACGTTTTCTTTCTATTAGACGAAATCCTAAAAGGGACGAATTCAAAAGATAGGCACACCGGCTCTAAGGCTCTCATCAAACAACTCATCAATAACAAAGGAGCAGGTATCATCGCTACCCATGATTTAGAATTAGGAGTTCTCGAATCTCAATACGGCGGCGCCATCGAAAATCTTTGCATGGAAGTTCGTGTAGAAAACGGAGAACTCTTTTTTGACTATACCCTAGAGAAAGGAGTGAGTAAGAGTTTTAACGCCACTATATTGATGAAAAATATGGGGATTAAGATAAGTGAACAAGAGTCTTGAGCAAGAGTCTTGAGCTTGAGCAAGAGATTTGCATTTTCAATTTTCAACTATTTTATATTTTTTTCTGTTTTTTGGATTGTGCAGATTCTATAGACTGCCCAAACATCACATCCGTACTTGTATACGAGGTGCCAAAATTTTTAGACAAATTGACGACCTGCTTCATAGCATCCATCATTTGTTTTTCATCTAGCTCGACTAGCGGGTGCGTATAAATGCCGATGACAAAACCTTCGTACAGACTATATTTCGCATCGAGTGCTGCATGAAAATTCGCTTCCAACATTTTTTTCATTTGCCCAACTTTCAGTTCGCGTTCTTCTAGAATCGGTGTGAAGATGCGCATGCGGTTTGAGTTTTCATCCGTCAGTACGAAGAGCGGAAAATCATCAAAGAGCACTTGCCAATTGCCCATCTCTCCTTCTACATTTTTTGTAAATTTTTTGAGCGATTTTTCGAGCTTCTTATTATTCATCTTGTCTTGCGCCTGTAGAGATACTAGGCACAAAAGACTACTACAAATGAAAAGAATCAGAATTCGGGAAAGTCTCATAATATCTATATTAATTAGGGCAATAAAGAGAAGCTTACTTATAAGAGTCAAATACTTAGCCAATTACGATTGATAGTGCACATCCTATTTCGGAGTAGTTCTTATGATTGGCAAATCGTCATAATAAAGTGTTTACGCTTAATTTTTTGGCGCCCTCCCGATACAGCCGAAAATGGCTTATCGGGATCAGGCTATTTCGGGGTGCGCTACGCTCCCGTCCTATCGGACTGGCCCTGAAGGAGGGCCACCCTGTCTATCCTTGGTCGAAAAGGACATTTTGTGGTTTTGTGCCTGCTAAATTGATTATTCATAAGAATCTATCGGCGACTTCTTCTAGCTTTCACTATATTTGTCCTCTAATAAGGAAAAGAGTGGCAAGTGATTTTGAGCAGCTCTATGCACGATACGAATCGGACCATCGCATAGCGCAAATACACAAACAACTGTCCCAGCAGGGAACAACACGTTTACAACTCACAGGTATTAAAGGTGCGCTGGATACCTTTGTCCTATTGGCAAGTCAGCAAAAATTAAAAGTTCCTTTTTTATTCATAGCAGATGATAAAGAAGCAGCGGCTTACTTGTTCAATAATCTTGAAAACATAGCATCAGAAAATCCAATCCTTTTTCTTCCAGATTCATTTAAGCGACCGACCGCCTTTGATCAACTCAATGAGACAAACACCCTACAAAGGACAGAAGTAATTAATAAAATTTCGAATTCTAAGAATAACGAAATCATTATTACTTATCCAGAAGCGCTCTTCGAAAAAGTAATCGCTCCAAAGGAATTAAAGAAGGCACAAATCACCATAGAGGCCAATGAAAAAATAGATATCGATACGATTATAGAAGTATTGGTAGACTATGGTTTTAAGAGAGAAGACTTTGTCTATGAGCCAGGACAGTTTTCGATACGTGGAGGGATAGTGGATATTTTTTCTTATGGAAACGAATGGCCCTATCGTGTGGATTTGTTTGACGATGAAGTAGAGTCGATAAAAACATTTGATCCCCTTACGCAATTGTCGCAAAAGAATATCGGCCGTGTTTCCATTGTGCCGAATATGAATACACAGTTTAATCCAGAAGACAAAGTATCTATTCTAAAAGTGCTTTCTGAGAATTCTGTGGTGTGGTTGCAGGATTTCAATATGCTGCTTGAGAAGCTAAATATCTGTGTGCAAAAAGCGGAGGAAGTAGCGAATCAAATCACTAGTGATATTCGACCCATTCAAAAACTGTACGAAGAGAAAGCTTTCATCATACCTGGAGACACTATTGCAGAATTGGAAGCATTTTCTACAGTATTTGTAAGTAGTCAAAAACTACCTTTTGAGCCAGATGAAACGGTGAACTTTAACGTGCAACCACAACCTAGCTTCAATAAGAATTTTGAATTGCTGATTAATCAGCTAAAGGATAACGAGAAGAAGGGCATCACCAATTATATATTTACAGATAACACGAAACAGATAGAGCGATTCTATTCCATCTTCAGCGATCTGAATGCGGAGGTGAAATACATCCCTATCATGAAGGGGCTAAGTGCTGGATTTTTTGACCTGGATACCAAGGTGGCTGTGCTGACCGACCATCAAATCTTTGAGCGTTTTCATCGCTTCAATCTGCGAAAAGGATTTTCTAAGGATAAGGCGATCAGTCTCAAAATGCTAAGAGAACTCAAGCCAGGAGATTTTGTGTCGCACATAGATCATGGGGTGGGACGCTATTCTGGTTTAGAGAAAATAGATATTAACGGCCGCATCCAGGAGTCGGTAAGATTGGTCTATAGAAATAATGACCTGCTTTATGTGGGTATCAATTCGCTGCACAAGATATCCAAATTTGTCGGTTCAGAAGGGAAAGCACCTAAGCTCAATAAGCTAGGCTCCGATACCTGGAAGACGCTAAAGAATAGAACCAAGTCTAAGGTTAAGGATATTGCCAAAGAGTTGATCAAACTCTATGCAAAAAGGAAAGCTTCCGAAGGGCATGCTTTCCCGCCAGATGGATATTTGCAAAATGAATTGGAAGCCTCCTTTATTTACGAAGACACACCAGATCAGCTGAAGGCGACGAACGATGTCAAAGAAGACATGATGAAGTCTTATCCGATGGATAGATTGATATGCGGTGATGTTGGTTTTGGAAAAACAGAGATCGCTATTCGAGCGGCATTCAAATCTGTAGTGGGTGGAAAGCAAGTAGCTGTCTTAGTACCGACTACCATATTGGCTTTGCAACACGCGAAAACTTTTAGTGAACGACTTGGAGAATTTGGGGTCAGTGTCGACTATGTGAATCGCTTCAAAACAGCAAAGCAGAAAAAAGAAATATTCCAAAAACTAAAAGATGGGAAGTTGGACCTAGTCATCGGGACGCACGCTATCCTTGGCAAAGATATTGGTTTCAAAGATTTGGGCCTTCTCATTATAGATGAAGAACAAAAGTTTGGGGTAGCCGCAAAAGAGAAGTTGCGTAATCTCAAGGTGAATGTAGATACCTTGACTCTAACCGCTACACCAATACCGAGGACTTTGCAGTTCTCTTTGATGGCAGCACGAGACCTATCTATTATCAGAACAGCTCCTCCGAATAGACAACCCATCCATACGGAAATGCGCGTCTTTAATAACGAGCTGATCAAGGAATCCATATACTATGAGGTGCATCGAGGAGGGCAGGTATTTTTTGTACACAATAGAGTGAAGTCTCTTCCGGACATCGCGGCACTAGTGAAGCGACTGTGCCCAGACGTAGATGTAGCCACAGCACATGGGCAGATGGATCCAAAGTCATTAGAGCGAACACTTGTAGACTTTATCGATAGAAAATATGAGGTGCTTGTGTGTACCAATATTATCGAGACAGGATTAGATATTCCGAATGCGAATACTATCATCATCAATAATGCCAACCAGTTTGGCTTGAGTGATTTGCACCAATTGCGTGGACGTGTTGGACGGTCTAATAAGAAAGCATACTGCTACTTATTTAGCCCACCGGTGAGTACACTTACTCCTGAGGCGCGGAAGCGACTTCGAACTTTGGAAGAATTCTCCGACTTAGGTTCTGGTTTTAATATCGCTATGCGAGATTTAGATATCCGTGGGGCAGGAAATTTATTGGGCGGCGAACAGAGTGGTTTTATTACCGATATCGGATACGAGACCTACCAAAAGATATTGGAAGAGGCTATTACCGAACTTAAGGAAAACGAATATCGCGACCTTTTTGAAGAAGACGAGACTAAGAGAAAAGAACATGTCCGTGATGTACAGATTGACACCGATGTGGAGATGCACATCCCTGACAATTATGTATCCAATATCCAAGAGCGACTCAACCTCTACACTCAGCTCAACAAGATAGATTCCGATGAAGGCTTAGAGAAATTCGAAAAAATGTTAGACGACCGTTTTGGCGATGTGCCCAAGCAGGTCTATGAATTGTTTGATGCTATCCGCCTTCGCCAAACCTGCAAAGAACTCGGCTTTGAACGTGTACTACTCAAGAGCAGTAAGTTGAGATTATACTTTATGTCTGATCCTCAAGCTACTTATTTTGATAGTAAGACTTTCCAGGACTTGATGGCTTTTGTTACCGTTCACGGCGCCAAGCACGGTCTTAGCCTCAA
>CAYWOZ010000252.1:0-4564 GCA_964458675.1 uncultured Saprospiraceae bacterium | reverse complement strand
GCTTGAGTACACAAAGAGTGTATGGTCTGCATTTTGATGGAATCCTAGATGCAGAAATTGGCTCAAATAGACTGGCGACTACAGCTAGTTCTTGCTTTGAGCATTCTCCAACTGATGGCTTCATTACAATCACTAAAACTGCCTGTTTTACCTGTTCTGAAAGCAGCGTTCAACTTGCGGATGGTTCTTCGGAAATTGACATCTGTCCAGATGATTCGAATGACGACATAGTAAACTTTACTAATTCTCTTGGCTTGAATACAGGTAGTAATTATGTATACTTATTGACTGACAATAACCAAATACTTCTGGAAGTAATCAATGCAAGTACTTTCGATTTTGAAGGTTCAGGAAATAATGCACAGCGCGTCTATGGAATGCACTTTGATGGAACCATAATTCCTGAGCTTGGATCTATCCGTACTGCTACTAGTGCCAGTGGCTGCTTTGCACATTCAAATGATTCAGACTTTATATCTATCACAAAAGAGGCTTGCGAGACTGAAATAGAGTGTGAATTGAGCTTCACGGCCACAACCAATTGGGCGTCATCTGTTGATATTTGTCCGAATGATGGGGAATCAGATATTATACCATTGATGAATAATTTATTCATAGCTCCAGGTGAAAACTATGCATATTTGTTAACGGATGCCGGGGGTATACTACAAGAGGTAATCTTAACTGAAGACTATG
This sequence comes from uncultured Saprospiraceae bacterium, assembly GCA_964458675.1. GTDB lineage: Bacteria > Bacteroidota > Bacteroidia > Chitinophagales > Saprospiraceae > JALZVN01. The sequence continues at coordinate 3,868 of CAYWOZ010000252.1, read as the reverse complement.
ACTTTGAAGGTAGCTCTATAGCCGAGCAACGTATATATGGCATTCATTATGATGGCACTTTATTCCCAGCTTTGGGAGAAGATAGAATGCAGACTACTGCCTCTGGATGCTTTGAGCATTCTGGGGAAAATATATTCCTGACCATTACAAAGAATGCATGTCCGCCTAGTAATTTTGTCTGCGAAACGAGTTTGACGGCAACTACTGACTGGGCTACTGAAGTAGATATATGTCCTAATGATGGAGAAGCAGATTGGATAGAATTGAGGAATACCTTGTCAGTCCCAGCTGGTGACAACTATGCTTATTTGATTACGGATGAAAGTAATATTCTTCAGTCTGTTGTTTTTGACACCATATATAATTTTGAAGGTAGTGGATTGGCTACGCAGCGTGTATATGGAGTACATTTCGATGGAACGTTATTACCTGCCATAGGTGAAGATCGTGTGAATACTACTGCTACGGGCTGTTTTGAGCATTCTGGTGACAATTTGTTCTTGACGATCACTAAAGGGGCATGCGCTCCTAGTAACTTTGTCTGTGAGACAAGTTTAACAGCCACTACAGATTGGGCTACCAATGTTGAAGTATGTCCAAGTGATGGGGAGGCAGATTGGATAGAATTACGTAATACGCTATCTATTCCTGCAGGTGACAACTACGCTTACTTAATCACAGATGTAAATAATGTACTGCAATCCGTTGTATTTGATACGCTTTACAATTTTGAAGGAAGTGGAGCAGCTACACAGTTGGTATATGGTATACACTTTGATGGCTCGTTAATACCTGCCATCGGAGAAAATCGCCTAAGCACCACCGCTACGGGATGCTTCGAGCACTCTGGTGACAATCTATTCTTGACTGTCACCAAAGCAGATTGTGGCGGAGAATTTGATTGCCAAGAATCTTTGACAGCGACAACGGCATGGGTTACCAATGTAGACGTTTGTGCGAATGATGGAGAAGCCGATTGGGTATTCTTACAAAATAATATCAGTACTTCTCCTGGCGATAATTATGTATTCCTGCTTACTGATGAGAACGAGATACTTCAGGAGGTCATCTTTGATTCTCTTTACAATTTTGAAAACTCGGGTCTGGAGGAAGCCCGTATCTATGGTATGAGTTATGCGGGTACCTTGACAGCACGCATTGGTGAAGACCGTAAGAGTACTGGAGCTTCAGATTGCTTTATTCACTCTGGAGATAATCTGTTTATCACTATAAACAAGACCGCAGCGTGCGATCCGACATCGACTCAGGATCCTGAGTTATTGAATAGTATTTCAGTGTTCCCGAATCCATCTAGTGGTTTGGTGCATATCGACTTGAATAATGCGCAAGTAGAGTTTTCAGCAGTTACCCTATTTGATATCCATGGTAAGCGTGTTATGGACCTAACTAATCAGATTCAGTTTTATATGGATACTGCTGGGGTGTATATCTTGCAATTTGCTAGTGATGCTGGGGTGGTTAGTAAGCGGGTTGTGGTGCAGTGATAATAGAAAGTAGAACCAAAAAATGTAAAATTTTAAATGTAAAAAAAAGTAAGAGAAATTTTACTTTGATATTTTACATTTGATATTTTTTGGTTTTACATTTTTTTCAGTACATCAACTACTCCTTCATCATGCAAAATAAGCATTCCTAGCCTATCTTTTGAAACACCTTCTTCTACTTTGTAAGTGAAGTGTGGTTTTGAATTTCTAATTTCAGTTTTAATATAGTTGAAGCGTATATTATGCGTTTTTAAATCTTTCGCAATCTCGACCAAGTGAGAAGAAATAATGATACAGCTATCCTCTATTTTTGAAAATGCATTCATGATTAAAGTAGATGCATCATTCGCGTCTTTTGAATTAGTTCCTCGGAACAATTCATCAAAAACAATGAAATACTTTCTGGTACCCTTAATTCTGATAGCTGCTTGTTTCACTCTTGCAATCTCATGCATGAAATGACTATATCCAGAAAGAATACTGTCTGACAAATTGATAGTAGTCATCAGTCCATTAAAGATAGAAGTACGCATCCTTGCTGCAGGAACGGGAAAGCCAACATGTGCTAAATAAACGCATAAAGATATTGACTTTAAAAATGTAGATTTACCAGACATATTAGAGCCTGTCAAAAAGCATACATTCTTTTCTCTTATGGAATAATCATTCGGTATTGGAGCTTTAATCAAAGGGTGAAAAAAACCTTCCAAATCTACATTTACTTTTGAATCCGTATTATAAAAAGGCAAAGCGAAATTCCTCTCTTGACCAATAGAGGCTACACACATAAGCACATCGAACTCATAGATAACTTTGAATACACTTTGCAACTCTGTCAATGCCACTTCACGAAAGAGATTATCTAATAAAACAATCTTCCTCCATTCTATTTTGGCTTCATTTTCCCTTTTCGTTAAATCTATGTTTGATAAAAAAGTGTTCAATTTATGTTTGCTAATAAATGCCAGTACTTTATCGGACAACTCCCTAATATAGGGTGAGTGAGGTTGCGTTTTTCTAATTTCGTTGGCTAGGCTTTCTAGGGCTTTAAGAGAATAAAGAATATTTTTAACGCCAGAGGAGATGATATAATAGTCTTCTCGTTGAGCAATAAAATTGAGCAGTTTTTGAATTGCGATATCAATGCTATTGTTCTTTAAAATAATGTATTCGGATTCGAGGTAATGCGAAATAAAATCCATTACGCGGTTTGTGATGAGGAATTCAAATTTGGTTTCCTGAAAAAAACCAATAGCATCTACACGCCTTTTCAACATACGTAAATCATTTGAAGGAGTTTGGATCATTTCCTTCAAGCGTAGACGCCCTCCTATCGTTTTGGTTTTGCTAAATAGGTCGAAGATGGAACTTCCATTCTTATCTCCTTGCAATAGATTGAGATCTGAAATCGTTTGTTGGTCGCAGGTAAAACTCATGTGTGTATACAATCTGTTTTCGAATACATGTCAAGCCAAAGTATGATTAGTAGGTCTTTTGGTTGCATCAATCCTAAGGGCAACACTATTCCTCCTTCGTCTTAAAGATCTTTTCAAAAGCATCATACACGGCTAAATGGAGGGCGTCACCGTGGTCCTGTTTTTCAAAGTATTCGAAATGGAGTGTAGTGTTGCCTCCTTTGATAGCTTTTAATTTGTTGTAAAGTGCTTCGGCTGCATCTTCCATTCCATATCCTTCTTTCCCTACTCCAATATAAATTGATTTTGCAGAAGTATAAGTGTCAGGTTTTCTAGTTTTGAGTACTGATCCATCATCCCACCATAAACTTGGGCTAACAATGATGTAATTATCGAACATTTCTGGATTTGTGTATAAGATCTCTGTAACCAATAGTCCTCCAAGAGATTGCCCTATAAGGGTTTTGGTATTGTTGACTTTATAGTTTTGTTCTATGTATGTCTGGACTTCATTGTCTATATACTGGATGAAGTTTTTCGATTTTCCCGAAGTAGGAAATTCCTTCTGATCTAGCTTACTATTTGAAGGAAAAGTAAAATCCCTTTTTCTATCAATATTTGAAATGCCGACCACAATAGATTCTGGCAAGATATTGATCCAAGAGAAAGAGCCGAACTGAACTAATCCTGCTATATGGATAAAGTCCTCATCGATAGAACCATCCAAAAGATAAATAACAGGGTACTTTTTAAGGGAGTCTGGAGAGTAAGCATTGGGTAGGTAGATATTGAGCTGTCTGTTTTCATTAAGAATGCGAGACCGTATCTCTACCTTCTCCCCTATATTGAGCGGTGCTTTTCTATTGACTTTGATATCGCTTTGAGCAAAAACTAGACTTCCTATAAATAAGCTTAGGATTATGAGTACTGGTATTTTCATTGCTTTAA
>CAYWOZ010000251.1:0-4600 GCA_964458675.1 uncultured Saprospiraceae bacterium | reverse complement strand
ACTTCTGCCTTGGTTGAAGGATGCACAACTACATTAAAAGCAGCAAAAGTAAAACCCGAAAACGTGCATCGCATAGACGTCCCTGGCTCATTCGAGTTGACTGTTGGCGCTAAGATGTTATTGAAGCGATATTCTCTAGACGCAGTGATTTGCATCGGCTGTGTAATAAAAGGAGAAACCAGTCATAACGAGTATATCAATCAATCTGTGGCACAAGGTCTTACTACCTTAGGCATAGCCTCTGGTGTTCCTTGCATCTTTGGTTTACTTACTCCAAATACAGAACAGCAAGCGAAAGATAGAGCGGGTGGCAAACATGGAAACAAGGGTGTCGAAGCTGCCTATACAGCACTTTGGATGGCAGATACGAAAGGCAATCTTCAAGAAAACTCACATAAAATAGGATTCTGATGAAAATAAGTTTTGTACATGCAGGTCTATTCAAGCTAGATGGTGGTGCAATGTTTGGTGTTGTCCCAAAGCGGATGTGGAACAAGCTCAATCCTAGTGATGAAAATAATATGTGTACTTGGTCGATGCGCTGCTTGCTAATCGAAACAGGTGACAAAAAAATTCTAGTAGATACTGGAATGGGAGACAAACAGGATGCAAAGTTCAGGTCTCATTTTGAGCCGCATGGAGATTTTAGTTTGAAATCATCCTTATTGGAACATAGTCTGAAAGCAGAGGACATCACAGATGTATTTCTAACACACTTGCATTTTGATCACGTTGGTGGCGCTATAGCTAAGAATGAAAAAGGGGAACTCTACCCTACTTTTCCCAATGCTACCTATCATACCAATAAGCTTCATTATGACTGGGCGATGGATCCTAATCCAAGAGAACGAGCCTCTTTCTTGAAAGAAAACTTTGTAGAGTTGAACAGCTTAGGGGTTTTGAATTTTATTGACGTAAAGCATGAGAAGGAAGCATTTACTTGGTTACCCGGAATAGAAGTCCAATTGTACTACGGGCACACTCATGCCATGATGGGGCTTCATATCAATTCGGGTGAAAAGCATCTTAAATATGTTGCAGACCTAATGCCTTCCTCCTACCACATTGGATTGCCTTATATTATGAGTTACGATATAGATCCTCTAGTCAGTATCAGTGAGAAAAAAGCATTCCATCAGCGTGTTTTGGATGAAAATGCACTTATCCTTTTTGAACACGACCCCGTCAATTCCGCTGCTACCTTAGCGGTGAATGAAAAAGGGAGAACAGTATTAGGTAAGGTGCAGAATCTAGAAGACTTCTTAGCTACTTCAGCATGAAATTAGAATTGGACTTGATGAAATGGAAAGACGAAATGAGTTTTTCCAATACTCCAGATGGAAGGCATATCTTTTGTCATATCCGTCGTCGCTTTTTAGTCAGTACACCAGAAGAGTTGGTGCGCCAATTAATGATACAATATCTGATTAATGAAGCGAATTATGCTAAAGGCATCATCAGTCTGGAAAAAAGTATAGTCGTCAACGGTCTGAAAAGACGCTTTGATATAGCGATATACGATTCGCAAGGCAATGCCTCCATTCTAATTGAATGTAAGGCACCGACAGTAGAGTTAAAGCAAGAGACTTTTAATCAAGTGGCAGCTTATAATCTAGAAGTCAAAGCACCTTTTTTGGTTATTACAAATGGACTACATACGTATTGCGCACAAATAGATTTTGAAAATCGTAGTTATTTGATGTTGAACGAATTACCTATTAATTCTAAGTCTGAAGGTTGACCTAATATTCAAGCTATTTGACAAGTCTAGGAAAAGTCTGTATTGAATTCGAAATAGAGTGATAATTTGATTAATTTCACTCTGAAATCAATATTTAACATGAGTTCAGAAAAGACGCTTATAACAGGATCAAATGGTCAACTGGGAACAGTAATCGCCAATACCCTTATATCGAAATTTGGAGTAGACAATGTAATCCTATCAGATATAAAAGAGCCTATAGAGCATTATCAAAATTTTGAATACCTCGACATCTTAAATAAGAAGGCCTTAAAGGAAACACTACAAAAAAATAATATTACTCAGGTCTATCACTTAGCAGCAATTCTTTCTGCAACCGGCGAAAAGATTCCCATGAAATGTTGGGAAGTAAATGTAACTGGCTATTTAAATGTGCTGGAAGCATGTCGCGAATTGGGCATCAAAAAAATATTCTTCCCGAGTTCTATTGCTGTTTTTGGGAATGACGCCCAAAAGAAAAATGCACCTCAAAATTCTGCCTTGAATCCTAGTACTATATATGGTATGAGTAAAAGCAGTGGCGAACAATGGAGTGCCTATTACGCTAAGCGGTATGGTATGGACATTCGTTCATTAAGGTATCCTGGTGTTATTGGGTACCAATCTTTACCCGGAGGCGGAACTACAGATTATGCAGTGGAAATATTTCACGAAGCAATTGCTCATGAAACCTATGATTGTTTTCTAAGTGCGGATACCGCTTTGCCTATGATCTATATGGAGGACGTCGTCAATGCTACTATGATGCTTATGGAAGCAAAAGAGGAAGACATTACTATACGTACTTCATATAATCTAGAAGGAGCTAGTTTTACACCAGCTCAAATCACGGAAGAAATAAAAAAGCATATTCCAAATTTTACGATTAATTATGCTCCAGATTCACGCCAAGCGATTGCGGATAGCTGGGTGGATAGTCTCGATGATTCTGCAGCCCGCAAGGACTGGAATTGGAAACCAAAGTATATGCTACCCGAAATGGTACAAGATATGATTCAGAATCTGAGAGAACTCGGTGTACAACCAAAAAAAAAAGTAACTAGTTTAAAAAATAAAACTTACTAAATGCACAATCCAGTAGATACTGCTATACAAGAAGAATTAGAATCAATAAAAGATGCAGGCTTATATAAAAAGGAGCGAATCATCGTTTCCCATCAAGCGGCTGAAATAAAAACAAACCAAGGTGTAGAGGTATTGAACTTCTGTGCAAATAATTACTTGGGTCTTTCTTCTCATCCAGATATTATCCAGGCGGCTAAAGACACCATCGACTCTCACGGATTTGGGATGTCTAGTGTCCGCTTTATCTGTGGAACGCAGGATATCCATAAAGAATTGGAAGCAAAGATTGCTGAGTTTGTGGGCCTTGAAGATGCCATATTATACGCTGCTGCATTTGATGCCAATGGGGGTTTATTTGAACCATTGCTTGGTAAGGAAGATGCCATCATTTCTGATTCTCTGAATCATGCTTCTATCATAGATGGTATCCGTTTGTGTAAGGCGCAGCGTCATAGATACGCACACTCTGACATGGCAGACTTGGAAGAAAAATTAATCGCTGCCAAAGATGCACGCCGCAGATTGATAGCTACGGATGGTGTTTTCTCTATGGATGGAGACATTGCTTTGCTAGATAAGATTTGTGATCTCGCGAAAAAATATGATGCCTTAGTCATGGTAGATGACTGCCATGCATCTGGATTCATTGGTAAGACTGGAAGAGGATCAGCTGAGTACAATAATGTAATGGGTCGAGTAGATATCATCACGGGTACTTTTGGAAAAGCCCTAGGAGGTGCCTCTGGTGGATTCACTGCTGCTAGTAAAGAGATTGTAGAAATATTACGCCAACGCTCAAGACCTTACTTATTTTCAAACACCTTGGCTCCTGCTATCGTAGGTGCTTCTATAAAGGTATTAGATTTACTCAAGGGTTCTACTGAACTCAGAGATAAGCTAGAGGCAAACACACAACGCTTTAGAAAAGGAATGGCAGCGGCTGGTTTTGATATGTTGCAAGGAGATAGTCCTATCGTTCCTATCATGCTGTATGATGCAAAACTATCACAGGACTTCTCTAATCAGTTATTGGATAAAGGAATTTATGTGATTGGATTTTTCTACCCTGTCGTGGCAAAAGGGCAAGCTAGAATAAGAGTACAGCTATCTGCTGGGCATGAAAATCATCATATTGATAAAGCGATTGAGGCCTTTACGAAGGTGGGGAAAAATTTGGGAGTGATTTGAAAAGAGATGTTAGAAATTAGACATTAGAAAAAACATATACATTTAAAGGCAGTAATTTTATTACTGCTTTTTTCATTTATATTCTTATATTTAGAGACCCATAGATTTATTGTTTAAACCCAAACGAATGTCTATTGAACTGGAGAGAAGCACCTTTGATAAGACCTCTACTTTTCCTTATTCTAGGAATTGTGTTGTATTCTTATTTCCCTCTACTCTCTCCTACTGTTCTTATTTCTATGATTGGGGTTTTTCTTTTACTGTATATGATTTTTTGCTTAAATGTGTTAGAAAATCACTATCAGAAATATGCTGGAAGTTTAACGGCATCTATATTTTTCTTTAGCGCTTGCTTTCTTGCAAGTATTCAAGAAGGAAAGCACAACCCAATTCATGTTGCTAACCAAAATTTTAACTCTGGAATCATTGTTGGTAAGATAATTTCTAATCCAAAAATAAATAAGAAAGTACAGCTACAAATAGCTATATCAAAAACGGCCATAGGCATGAAAGAACGGCAATCTGTAGGAAAATGTCTTGCTTTTCTTAAGGTCAATGAAGACACAAAAAAACTAGGGTACGGTG
>CAYWOZ010000250.1:0-4610 GCA_964458675.1 uncultured Saprospiraceae bacterium | reverse complement strand
CCAGTAAGCTTTCTACGAAATCTTACTGGGTGGTTCCATCACCGTCCCACACTTATCACAAGTTCTCTTTGCTGCATCTGAATAATAAGAGTCAAAAATAACCGGCATGTCTTTCTCAATATTATTGAGCATAAATGGCTCTTGATACAATTCGTTGTGGCAGTTTTCGCAGAACCAAGCCAGTCCGTCCTCCATTCCTTCATCTCTCTTTTGCTCGATTACCAGACCTACCGTATTGGGTCCACGCTGTGGCGAATGCGGAATATTGGGTGGTAAGTAAAATACTTCCCCTTCCTTAATATGCACATCTTTTGGAGTGCCATTATCTATTACTTTCAACACGATATCTCCTTCTACTTGATAGAAAAATTCGGGTGTTTGATTGAGGTGATAATCCTTTCTAGAATTAGGCCCACCGACGACCATTACTATATAGTCTTCGTTATATATCGCCTTATTCCCAACTGGTGGTTTTAGAAGATGTCTATTATCATCTATCCATTTCTTAAAATTAATCGGAGTGAATGTTGAAGCCATTATGAATGAATTTTAATTATAGAAATAATTTAACTATTTAAATTTTTTAATGATTATGTTCTGCACTTTTCTATAAGTTATTAGGTATTAACAAGTTACCCGAAAAAAATCTAACACCTGATATAAAAAACGCCTAATACCCAAAGTCTAACACCTATTTATAAGCGATGCAAACATTTTTCTGTTCCGTAAAAAACTTCAATGCGTCGAAGCCACCTTCTCTACCAACGCCACTATTTTTCATTCCTCCAAAAGGAGTTCGCAAATCACGTAATAGCCAGGTATTGATCCAGATGATTCCGGCCTCTAATTGGGCAGCCATGCGATGGGCTCTAGATAGATTCTCTGTCCATAAGGTCATAGACAAGCCATAGTCATTATCGTTAGCCAGCTGAATTACTTCCTTCTCTGTATCAAAAGGCATAATGCTGACAACGGGCCCAAATATTTCATCCTTATTCGTCTGACAGTAGGGTTCTAAGCCTTCTATAATAGTAGGCTCAATGAACCATCCTTTTTCAAAACCCTCTGGTTGTATAGCCTTACCCCCACACAATATCTTACCCCCTTCACCTTTGGCAATTTCTATATGCCCTAGGATTTTATCATAGTGTGGCTTGGAGACGATAGCACCCATTTTGGTTTCGGCATGGAGTGGGTCTCCAACCAATCTTTTTTGAGCTAACTCAACCAAATCATCTTTAAACTTTTTATATATACTTCGCTGCACAAAAATCTTACTTCCACAAAGGCAAATTTGTCCCTGATTGGCGAAAGAGGAATTGACAGTTGTGCGCAATGCTTTATCATAATCACAATCCTCAAAGATAATATTCGGATTCTTGCCACCCATTTCCAAGGAGTATTTCTTGAACAATGGTGCTGCTGTACGTGCTATTTCTGCACCTACTCGAGTACTACCCGTGAAGCTAACTGCCTTCACTTTGGAATGACTGCTTAACACCGCTGCCGTCTTTTGTCCTAAGCCATGAACGATATTCAATACACCAGCTGGCAATCTTACTTCATCGGCTATTTTGGCTAATAGATAAGCAGTCATCGGAGTCACTTCCGAGGGTTTAGCTACCACTGTATTGCCAGCAGCCAAAGCTGGTGCTATTTTCCAGGTAAACAAATAGAGGGGCAGATTCCAAGGAGAGATACAGCCTACTACGCCTAGTGGAGAGCGCAATGTGTAGTTGATGGCTTTACCCACCATCTCATGCGATTCACTTGCAAATTGTGTAATCGCATTGGCAAAGAAAATCATGTTGGAAGCGGCACGTGGAATGTCTACTTTCTTAGCCAACCACAAAGGCTTTCCATTGTCTATACTTTCTGCTAAAGCCAATTCATTCAGCTGTGCAGTGATTCTTTTTCCAATCTTCATCAAGTAATCAGAACGTACTTCTACACTTAATTGGGACCATGCTGGAAAGGCCGCTTCAGCTGCTTTGATGGCTTGCTCCATGTCCACTTCATTAGAGTCAGGCGCACTTGTATACACTTCTCCCTTGGCAGGATTGTATACATCTATTATCTCTCCAGATTGTGCTGCTTGAAATTTCCCGCCGATATAGTTTTGTATCGTTTCCATTACTATGCAGGATTTATATTACTGTAATAAAAACTCAATTCTTTCTTCAAATCCGCTGGCAGCTCAGGTAGGCTAGACCTAGGGATTAATAAGGTTGAAATATTGTGCAAATCCGTAAAGATATGATGTTGCTCTGCGGTCTTGGATAAATATTCATGTCCAGAAGAGCCTCCAGTACCCACTTTTTTACCCAACATTCTTAGCACCATTTGAGCATGTCTCTGACGCCAAGTAGTGAGTTTGGCATCTATATCTATGAGATTGATGAGCAACATAAAAGGTAGATGCAAGACAGGCTGCTCTCTATACAGTTGAATAAACAAAGCAGCCACTGTGGCCTCATAGGATAAACGTAATTCTCCATCCGCCACTAGCTTGTCGTGTGCTTCTTTATTGAGTACCGCTTGAAAATATGTATTGGTATCACCAAGCATTTTTTTCCGGATTTCCTTTTCCCTATCTGTCAGATAATCAGAAAGATCAATCGCCGCCTGTTCTTTTTCAATCATGGCACGAACCGCCGTATCATACTCCTTCAAAAAATCAAAATTGCCATACTTGATAAAAGGGGTGCGCTCTAACCATTCTTCGACCGCATCAAACAAGGTTCCATCTCTATATATGCCTTCCAAAATTTCCTTTTGATCTTCAGGAAAAAATGCAGCATAATGATGATTATTATAAGTCATCCTTTTTTTCTGAGGCAAACCTAGCATCGCCTCTATCATCCTAAACTGAAAACTTTGAAAACCAGAAGCAGGAAACAAATAGGCTCTAAAATCAAGAAAGTCTAAAGGTGTCATCGTTTCCATGATACCTATCTGCTTCACAAGCAGGTCTATAATCTCCTCCACACGCTGCAGCCGACCAACCGCAGTGCCTATATTGCGTTCATCTACCTCATCATCCGCAAACATCTTTAGCACAGAATTCAACTCATGGATTATCTGCTTGAACCACAGCTCATAAGCCTGGTGTGTAATGATAAACAGCATCTCCTCATGCGCTGGTTTTCCAATCTCCACACTACGAAGCTCTTGCGCTCCTGTGATTTTATCCAATTTCAAATAACTATGATAGTGTATTGTGGAGTATTTACCCGCCATATATCGTTTTGATTTTTATGATCATTCTGCCAAATATAGCCAATAATAAGTCTATTAGGACAATCTAGAAGGTGCAAAATATTGCTTTTTTTGACTTGGGACCATCATGGTCTACGACATGACCGCGTCGTCCGTTTCTATGGCTATTTTGCATGCGCTGCGTGCACAGACAGGCCATGCCCTGTCTGTACCAGCCCAACCCGCAATAGCCATAGCACTACCACCGCTTGTTCTTTCGCTCTCCGAGCGACGTGCTCTGTGCGCTTCGCTACGCCGCGATGGCTATGAAATTGGCCTCTTGATTCTAATTCTAACCTATTGCATAATTATTATTTTGTTAATGAACCCATATCAGATGCCTATCCATGGATTTTGCTTGATATTATGATTAACTTACACGTATGATTAGAACGCTAATAAATATAGTTTTCCTAAGCACCATATTGCTATTATTAAGTAATAGCTCAGCTATAGACAGCCTTGACAATGACTTCAAGTATGAGGTAGTACAATTATACAAACCACTCTCTATGGCTAAAACCTCCTTGTCAGAGGCCGAGCAAGTAGGGGACTTACACAGACAGTACAAGAACGAGTGGGTTCAAGATTATCTATCGGTAGATATAAGGGCGTCCATTGATGGAGTATTGACAACAGCTACTTCTCCGGATCAAACTCTAAATAAAGAACAAAAACAACTAATGCTTTCATCGGAGGCAGGATCTGAAATAGAAGTTGTAGTCAACTACATTCCAAAAAATACCCTAAGGAATAAGGAACCCAAAAAATTCGACTTTTCTTTTATGGTGAATCCAGAACAAGACGCCCTTTATCCTGGCGGCCAAGAAAAACTCCTTCAAGACATCAAGTCAGACTTGATAGACACTGCTTCTTGGGAAAGCTTGAGACAGTATCAATTGGCTGTTGTGAGTTTTGTAATAGATACAGATGGCCACATCATCAATCCAAAAATTTTTTGGTCTTCTGATGATAAGGAAACAGATGCAAAGATGATTGATTTCGTTTGCAATATGCCTACTTGGACACCAGCACAATACGCTACAGGCCAAAAAGCAGCCCAAGAGTTTGCCTTGACTATTGGAGATAATAATAGCTGCGTCGTTCCGATGTTGAATACAGAGGAGAATTAGATATTACTACCTTTTCTTTATTTTCTTTATTGAGATTTTTTATCTGCCTTTGGTATAGAAGGGGAGTTTAGGTATATTGTGATAAAAGAACCCAAAAGGTGCGGTTAACAAACCGAGGGAGGGTCTAAAGCGCACTTTTTGTCAATGGAGGTGTCTTTATAAACTAGTTGAACAAACCCTAATTAGAAAGTTAAACAGTTGTTCTTAATAAAGGACAAA
>CAYWOZ010000249.1:0-4613 GCA_964458675.1 uncultured Saprospiraceae bacterium | reverse complement strand
GGAAAATTACAAATTGTCAATATATGTAATTGTTTCTGGTAGGGATTGCAAAATGGTAATGTTTTCTTTGTTCGAAATGTTTTGTGCGACAACTTGATAACCAGACAATAATAAGTGGGTGTCTGGAAATTGTTTTTCCATACGTGCAATATAGTTGGAGATAGATTCGCCAACGTAGGTCTCCGTAATCAAGGTGAATACAAAATCGGGCTTGGTAAGCCGAACCGCATCGCCCACATCTGATATGGTCATGTCTGGTCCAAGATAAACGACCTGGATGTTCCGCACCTTAAGTAGGAAGTGCATCAACTGCAGACTCAATTCTTGATTTTCTCCCTTGGGTAGGTACAAGACAAATTTTTTGGTCGACCGCTTAGTAGCAATTTCGATATTGTCAATTGCGGTCAATAGTTTTTGGCGTATTAGGTAGGATATGAAGCTTTCTTGTGCATGCGTCACAGAACCCGTTAACCAAAGCATGGATAGTTTTTCTAAAAAAGGGTAGATGAGGCCAAGCATCGTTTTTTCAAAACCGACTTTATCAATATTTTCATTCACTATCGAATTAAAAAGTACTTCATCCATTTCCATCATAGAAAGGGTAAGTCCATCTAGTTGAACGTGCTCAGAAGTTCCTTCGCTTGAAATCTTAGATAATGCTTGATTGAAATCTTGGTCACTCATCTTCGCAATCTTGGATATTTTGTATCCATTTTTTTTGAGAAAAGCGATGTTGAGTAGGGTTTTTAGATCCTGGTCTTCATAAAAGCGAATATTAGAGGCTGTGCGCTTTGGTTGGAGTATGGAATACCTTTGTTCCCAAATCCTGATGGTATGCGCTTTGATACCTGAAAGTTTCTCTAAATCGCTGATTGAATATAATGTCACCTATTTGTAAATTACAGTCTCTAAACATAGCTTGTTAACAATTGTTCAGTTTTTTTTGAGGAAGGAGATTAATTGTTAGAAAATCAACACGTTATGGTCTAAATTGACCTTCCTTATGTAGGTGTATTTTTGAAATTTGTTTGAATAAAAAGGATACTAATGGGATTCAAGGGATATTCAATGAAGTGGGTATTTTTGACCAGCATTCTCATTAGATACCCATTATTAAATGTATCGTTATGTTTGGCTATTGGACGATAATTAAATTGGTATATTTAGGCTATTTTTGATACAATTCATCAAATATTAGCTATGCACCGATATCTTTTTATACTCCTTGGCTTCTTATTGACTTCTCTAAGTCTACACGCCCAAAATAATTGCGAATATCAATTAATCTTAAACGACGCTGGCGGCGATGGTTGGCAAGGAGCAGGAGTCACCTTTTTTGTAGAAACAACACCTACTTTATTTACTACTACTGAAGCAACAGACACCTTCACTATAGCATTGGTCGAAGGAGATAGTATCAGTATTCGATACGAGACTGGTCCAAATAATGGAGACAATAATTTCCAATTGATAGATTCTGATGGTCAGGTATTAGTAGACGATACTAATCCTCTGCAAGGGGTTAGATTTGACGATTTCGCTTCTTGTCCGATATGTCCATCTTTAGTGCTGAATTCTATAGTAAATGTAGATTCGTTTGACAATCGAGTGATAATCGACTGGGAGGCTTCGGATTCTCTTGGGATTTATCAAGTAGAATATGCGACTTGTGGAAACTTGAATAATCCTTCCGAGGTATTGTCCGCTCAAACAAATCTATCGGATATTACCATTACAGGCCTTGAAGAAAATACCTGTTATGAATATCAAATATACCTTATTTGCTTAGGAGGTGATACTAGTATTGTATCTCCTGTGCAAGAGATCAATACTATCTTTACTAGGGATGTTGGAGTGTCTGGAGTATTTGCTCCCCAGTTCGGACAAAAGTGTGATTTTCTTTCGGAGGACACTTTGTTTTTGATTTTGAAAAACTTTGGGGCTGCTCCACAAACGTTGATTCCTTTTGATTTTACTTTGACTCTTAATGGACAGGAACTTGGGGGTAATGTAATGATGCCTGAAGATGGTCTATTTACTGGGGTTATTGCAAAAGATAGTTGTATAGCATTCCCTTTTGAGGAATTGATTGATGTGTCTGAACCAGGAGAATATACAATAAGTGTAAGAACAGGACTAGAGGGAGATGGTGACCCTGATAATGATGAATTCACAACTACTTTTAGTCATACATTGCTCCTTCCATTTTTTGAAAACTTCGCGAATGATGTTTTGCCTGACAGATGGTCATCTGATGAACAGGATTTATTTTCTTTATCTAACGGGTCATTGTCTAGCAATTTAGACCCATTGAATAGTAGATTTGAATTGGTGACAGCGCGATATGGAAGAGTAGAGGCGGGTGATTCTTTATCTTTTAACTATGTGTTTACTTCTATTGACCCAGCTGTACCCGCTTCTGATTTAGGTGCTGGAGATCAATTGTTAGTAGAAATTTCAACAGATTGTGGAGAGAATTATACTACTCTAGACGTAATAGATATGAGTGTTGTGAACCCCAATAATGGAGGCGTATTTACGGAAGCAAGTATCGCGCTCGACAATTTTGTGGGACAACTGGTTAATTTCCGATTCACCGCTTTAAGAGGAAGCACAAGTTTTAAAATAGTTCTGGATGATATCAATATCTATGAATGCGTGGCGAATACTTTTGAAGCGAATGAAGTAGTGACTTTTGAATCAGCAAGCAATGAGGCAGATGGTAGCATCTTCGTGAGCCCGACTGGAGGTATAGCTCCATACACTTTTAACTGGTCAACTACTGAAATGACTATGGGCAATGCTAGTATTATCGAAGGTTTGGTAGCTGGGGTTTATGATGTTACTATAACTGATGCATTTAATTGTTTTTCAATTGTATCATTCAATATAGGTATTGTAGCTACCAATGATTTAGAAGATTTAATAGATTTAAATTTATATCCAAATCCAGCGAAGGAAACACTTACATTAGATTTATCTCTTGAGGAGCCTCAAGCTTTAGATGTACACATTTATAATGCTGTCGGGCAGAAAGTATGGTCTGATAAGCTAGTGTCTAGTTCACAACACAATAGACCCATATCACTAGCTAACTTTAGTTCTGGAATTTATTTTATGCAGTTGAGGTCTGATCAGGGTCAGGTCACTAAACGATTTATTGTAGACAAATAAATAATGCTGTATTATAAACCTTGGAACCTTAGATGTGTTTTTTGGGTGTAAAATTGAGTGGTCATGAATATTGGTATTGTATGCTATCCGACATATGGAGGTAGTGGTGTAGTTGCTACGGAACTAGGAAAAGGACTAGCTTCTAGAGGGCACAAGGTTCATTTTATTACCTATCGTCAGCCTACCAGGCTCAATAGTTATCAGCAGAACGTGTATTATCATGAGGTGGGTGTCAAGGACTACCCCTTGTTTGAGTATGCCCCTTATGACACTGCCTTAGCGAGTAAGTTGTTTGATGTTGTTAAGCATGAAAAGCTGGACATTTTGCATGTTCATTACGCTATACCACACGCTGCGGTGGCGTATATGGCCAAGCAAATCTTGAAATCGCAAAATATTCACATCCCAGTTGTGACCACTTTGCACGGTACGGATATCACTTTAGTAGGTAATCATCCTGCATTTGCTCCCGTTGTCGAATTTTCTATAAATAATTCTGATGGCGTTACTGCCGTTTCTCATTCCTTAAAAAATGATACCAATAGCTCTTTCAAGATTAAGAAGGAAATAGAAGTGATTCACAATTTTATTGACTTATCTCGTTTCAAAAAAACAAATAAGGATCACTTTAAAAAGGCTATTGCTCCAGATGGGGAAAAGATACTTTCGCATGTTTCCAACTTTAGAAAAGTTAAAAGAGTTCAAGACGTAATTCATGTATTCAATAATGTTTTAAAGAAGATTCCATCCAAGTTGTTGATGATTGGAGATGGACCCGAACGTCAAAGTTGTGAGTTGTTATGTAGGGAGCATAAGATATGTAATCATGTTCGTTTTCTTGGAAAGCAAGACGCTATAGAAGAATTACTTGCAGTGTCAGACTTATTTGTGATGCCTTCAGAAAGCGAAAGTTTTGGTTTAGCAGCGCTAGAAGCAATGGCTTGCGAGGTACCCGTCATTTCTTCAAATACAGGTGGTATACCAGAGCTTAACTTACATGAGAAAACGGGCTTCTTAGCTGAGGTGGGAGATGTAGAATCTATGGCTAATTTTGCTATTAAAATTTTGCAAGATGAAGCAATGCACCAAGAATTTAGAAAAAATGCTTTTGCTCAAGCGGAGAAGTTTGACTTGCAACAGATTTTACCCAAGTATGAGTCGTATTATATGTCTCTATTGGAAAGTGTTACTTCTTAATTTATCAATATTGCACTTACCTGAGGGAACTCTTTTTTCAATTTTGTTTGTAAATTAGAATCAAGTTCACACTGGGGAGATGAGATGGGGGAGTGATTATATCTCACACAATAATGACGACCTACTATTAAAGCTAAAGAACTGTTTGATAAGATATTTTCATTGTGCATTAAAATAAGAAGCTCTTCTAAATCAAGCAAATCCTTCCCTGCGTGAAGTAATAAAGTTTGAAAACCCAATTT
>CAYWOZ010000248.1:1351-4635 GCA_964458675.1 uncultured Saprospiraceae bacterium | reverse complement strand
TTACTTAGACTTATTTTTTCTCTTTTGCCTGCCAACAAAATGATAATGATTGTTGGGGGGCCATCACGACCCGTTGGGCGTGACCGCGTCGTCCGTTCATATGGCATATTTGCTCACGCGCAATGTACAGACAGGGCTGCCCTGTCTCTACCCAACCAACGCAAAAATATACCAAACCACTACCACCGCATTGTCCCTCACGCGGCTCCGCCTTGTCGTGCTTTGTCGCCGTTGGCGAGTCGCGATTTCCCAATCAAGAGCCCATCAAATTAGGAACCAAGCTAATATTACTCCCATATGTTGCGGCAGAAGCGCCTAGAAACCTTAACAGAACCTAAAAGTTTCGTAACCATTGGATTAAGAACATAGATATCCCTATTTTTGTGTAAATATTACTCATGAAAGTATTGATTCTAGATAGATCCGCGGAGTGTGGGGAACAGCTCAAGGCATATTGCTTTGATTATAAACCAGACTTAGAAGGAGTAGACGTAGTCGAGTCTTTGGATCATTTGAAGGAGCTTACTGCATCACATGAGTACAAGCTATTCTTCCTCAATCTAGAAACGGACCATGAAAATTTAGTAAATTTTTTAAAAACAGATTTAGGAAGTAAGACTCCGACTGTATTTACCTCAATTGATAAAAACAAAATACTAGATGTATTTTATGACAAAACCGCAGGCTTTATAACTAAGCCCTTGACTAAGGAAAAATTCAACAAAGCCTTAGATAATGCTAAAAAACGACACAAAATTTGTTCGGATGCACAACAAAACGAAGTCTCCCACTTCAAAGAGATGATTAAGAATGGCGTCATCAACCGGATTGCTTTGGCTACACTTGATGGATACATCATAGTTCATTATGATGAGATTATTCGTTGTGAGGCCAATGGAAATTATACTTGCGTATACTTCCATGATGGAAGTTTTTTAATGCTGACCAAAACCCTAAAGCACTATGCTTCCAAATTGGAAGACCATGGATTCCTGCGCATTCACAAAACGCACCTTGTCAATCTTAAATATGTGCGTAGCTATGTGAAAGGGAAGCATCCTTATGTAGAATTGAAAGATGGATCCAATGTAGAGGTATCCTTAAGAAAAAAACAAGTGTTAGTAGATAAACTATACGCCTAGAAATATTTTGAAATATTTTAATTTATATATCGTCTTTATCTTTTTGTGCACACTTTGTAGTGCACAAGAAGAACCTATGCGTCTAGGGGATGAAATCAATTCTAAATATGCTGAGAGAGTACCCCTGATTAGTTTGGATGGAAGAGCGCTTTACTTTGCGCGCAAAGCGCACCCACAGAACATGGGAGAAAACGACAAGGATGATATCTGGGTATCTTATTTCAATGATGATAGCCAGACTTGGTCAAAAGCAGTCAATGTTGGCGCACCACTCAATAATGATGGGCACAACTTTGTAGTCTCCATAAATACTAGTGCTGATGCTATCTATCTAGCCAATGATTATAATACAAATATTAAAGATGCCATCTCCTATACTACAAAGGCAGGCAGGAAGTGGGCAAAACCCAAACGACTAGATATTCCAAACTACAAAAACAAAAGCCCATTTGTAAGTTACCATGTGAGCAAAGATGAAAAGTATTTATTGATCGCTGCAGAGCAAACCAAAACAGAAGGGGGCAGAGATTTTTATGTAAGCTTCAAAACTAAAGAAGGCTGGTCAGCTCCTTTAAACCTCGGACCTGATATCAATTCAAAAGAAGAAGAGAATAGCATCTTTTTGGCGGCAGATAATGAGACCGTATACTTTTCTAGTAACGGTCGACAAGGATTTGGAGGCTATGACTTATATATGAGTCGCCGATTAGATGATAGCTGGACAAGCTGGTCTACCCCACAAAATTTAGGTAAGGTAATTAATACGAAGATGGACGACTTAAGTCTTTCGATACCTGCTTCAGGAGACTTTGTTTATCTAGCCAGAGGCCCTATCGAAAATACAGACATCTATAAAGCAAAATTATTGGACGAGCACAAACCAGCGCCAGTTACTTTTATTCAAGCTCAGTTATTAGATGCCACAACAAATAAAAAAATAAACGGGCATATATATTTTGAATCCCTTAATGATAAAACCTCCGATAAAAAAAATAGTGCAAACGGAATTCAAGCCAACTACATCGCTCAGCGAGGGGAAGACCTAAGTATCTATGCGAACGTATCGGGTTATTTCCCTGTTAGTGATTTTCACGCTTCTAGAGAAGACTTGTATGAATCCATAGATGGAGACAATGAGGTGTATTACCAAAATCCTGAAATACAATCTCTACAAGAAAAATTGGATGACCTCCAAAAAGAGCTCAAAAGTCTAGCTGAGAAAAAAGAGTATCGATCTAAGCGAAAAGGCAAAAGCAAAAAAGTGGGCAGTGTAAAGAAAAGCGCTAACAAGAAGGCTAATACATTTAAAGATGTGGGCGACAAAGAAGAAGAGCTTTCCTCTCTAAAGTCTAAATATGACCAACATTTTAATAATGATGATACACCTTTGAGGTCAGAAAAGGTAGAAGCAAAAGATTCTGATAGCGACGCCCTCAAAGCAAGTAGGGAAAAATACGCACAATACTATGGTGGGGGAGATGCTGCTAGCGAGAGTGAAAAAAACAAAAAGAAAACGGAGGCAGAGCTAAAATCTTTTGTAAGAGATGTAGAGAAAGCGCTTTATGGAGAGTACTATTTGCCCATAGTCCGTGAAGTTAAAAAAGAAGAAGATGTACAATTGAGTACTAGAGATATTGTCAATTTAGAGTCAAAGGTAAAGGCAGACCTATCTCAATATTGGATCAGTCGCCTACTTGAAGAATTACAGAATAAGTATAGCAACAAACTTAAAAAGGATATTAAAGAACAACTTAAGCGAGATGTACGTGATGAATTCGCTTCTGTAGTACGAACAGAGATTTCTACCATCATCAAGCTACAGAAGGAAAAAATTATCAAAGAAGATATCAATAGGCAATTGGCGGCAAAGCCAAAAAAGAAGTCGAACTACCAAAAAGAAAATGAAGGAGAACCAAGGAAAGAAATATTCCAGCAAGTTGAAAAACAACTTCATTTGGTACCTATAGAGAAAGGAGCTATTATGACGCTCAACAATATCTTTTTTGATATCAACGAAGCCAGCCTTAAATCTCAATCCAATAAGGAGCTAGAGCGAATTTATTCATTCTTAAAAACGAATCCTCAATTAGAAATAGAGATTGGAGGCCACACCAATGGGTGGTGTTCTCCTGAGTTCGCTTC
>CAYWOZ010000248.1:0-1251 GCA_964458675.1 uncultured Saprospiraceae bacterium | reverse complement strand
GTTTTCAAAAAATTTCTGAACCATTAAATATATAGACTTTGTTGAATAATCAAATTAAACAAGAAGCCATCGAAGCGATTATGCTTCGCTTACAATCCACGCCCGACCTTTTCAGTTCATTACTCGACGGTCTAGAAAAAGATCAACCTGCTATCATCAACTGGATTTTTTCGGAAAGCTTTGATATATTGAGTCAGGAAGAGAAACAATATTTTTTATTCCTTTCTTTAGTAATCATTGTCGCTATCAGCGAAGAGATGCCCATAGAAGAAAGCATCGGCCCTAAAGTCATAGAAGAAACCGAAGAGCAAAACTGGGAAGTATTCACCAGCCAATCTTCAAAAGAATTCCGAGAAAAAGTAAATGCCTTTTTTGACCAATACCCACAAGAGGACTTACTCGCATTTGTAGAAGATGCCCTCGAGATGGAACACGAAGATCAAGTTGTGAGTAATATCGGCCGACCACCGATGTTCATCGCCTTAAAGACGCTAATAGATGTCCTCGCAGTTAATCAAACAAAGGAATTAAGCTAAACTAAAATGAGAAGATAATGCTGGTGAGTTTATTTCTCCTTTAGGGAGTGTGAAAGGACGCAGCAAATTTTTATGGATCATAGTAAATTTATTGTAAAAGCCATGAATCCGGAATAAATTGATTTTCATACTCAATGGAAATTGGTTTGGGATAATTTATGCGACTTTATTTTGCTCCGTATTAAGGCAAAAAATTGAGACGATGCCTTAGCATCAGTGAGATTTTTTAACGAAGATAGTGAGCAAAAGAAATAGCGGAAAAATCCCAAACCAATTTCTTTTGAGTATAAGTGCTCTGAAGGCACTAAACAAAGAAGCGA
Organism: uncultured Saprospiraceae bacterium; assembly: GCA_964458675.1. GTDB lineage: Bacteria > Bacteroidota > Bacteroidia > Chitinophagales > Saprospiraceae > JALZVN01. Next base: position 395 of record CAYWOZ010000248.1, on the reverse strand, counting down.
TGGATTTTAAACCATCGTATTGATTTCCAAAGAATTAGAGTGCTGAAAGTACGACACAAACACGTTGGTATGGAGTATGATTTTTACCCAATCTATTTGTATTCCGTGCTTTCAGTACTTTAAAAACAAACACTTAACTTAATTATGAATGGATTCAATATTTGTGTCATAACAAGAGGGCGTGAGCACTACGTAAAGAATGTTCAAGATTCATTTTTCCTGTCCAATACTTTAGGTGGTGTGGCGTTATTTTTAACTAAAATTCCGATAGCTATCGGAAGACAAAATGCAAACAAGAATCACTTCGTTACATGAGTAAAAAGTCTAAAAACGAGACAGCCAATATTTTATTTATAGGAATAAACTATAACATACGAACCACACCAAATGATAAA
>CAYWOZ010000247.1:0-4645 GCA_964458675.1 uncultured Saprospiraceae bacterium | reverse complement strand
TCCGATTCTCTTTTTCAAAGCCAAGAAATTATTATTACGTCTAAAGATGCTTGTGGTAGAGAGAGTACTTGTATAGGCACTATCAATGTAATAAAATTAGAAGGGCCATCTATTCCGGTGGAGGCAAAAGACAAATGGGTTTCTTGTTCAGAAAATGTGGATTCTATTTTTCAAGCGTTCATTGCGGATAATGGAGGTGCAATAGCTGTCGATTTTTGTTCTGGAGTTACCTTTACAACTAATCCCATGAATCCAGTTCCTTTTATCGCCTGTGATGGGGAAGAAGGGCTTACAGTAGAATTTATAGCTTCTGATGAATGTGGAAATTCTGCAAGTACAAGTAGTTTATTTAAAGTAAACAACGATACTGAAATAAGTATAGTGAATGAGGCGGAGAGCGTGTCTGTAGAATGTACTTCAAATCTGAATGCTTTATTTGTTGATTTTATAAATACTAATGGAGGCTTAGAAGTGATTGCATGTGGGAATGTAACTTATACCACAGACCCTGCGAATCCAAGTGTACCAAGCATTGACAATATGTGCAATGATGCTACAAGTACGGTAACCTTTACAGCTACAGATGAATGTGGACAAGAGATTAGTTCAACGGCTACATTTACTATTGAAGATACTACCGCTCCAGATTTAATGGGTGGGTCTAATCTTGATTTAATTTGTGATATGGATACCGATTCAGCTATTGAGGCATGGCTAGATTCCAATGGAGGAATTTCTGCTACTGATGATTGCACTGATGTAAGTATTAGCAACGATTTTCAAGGCTTGGATATAGATGATATTTGCAATGATGAAACAATAGCAGTTACTTTTACTGCTACAGATGCATGCGGTAATACGGAAACACAAACTTTAGAAATATCAGTTTCGGATGATACTGCACCTACATTAAATGGAGGCGATGATTTGAATTTGGTATGTGGTTCTGATACCGATGCTTTGATTCAAGAATGGATAGATAATAATGGTGGATTAGCTGCCACTGATGATTGTAGTGAAGTTACTATTACAAATGACTTTGATGGTATTGATCTTTCTATGATTTGTCACGATCCTATAGTAGTTACTTTTACGGTTACAGACGAATGCGGAAATGTGACTACTCAAACACAGATAATCAACATTACAGATAATACACCTCCCGTTTTCACATTTATTCCTACTACTATTGATGAAGTAGCTGTTGCAGAGGACGAGTGTAGTGATGTGACAATAACCGTGATGGACGAGATGAACGGAGGTCAAATAATTCGAACCATAACTGCGACTGATGCTTGTGGCAATAGCACGAGCATAACACTTACATTTGGTGAAGTAGATAATACCCCTCCTGTGATTGTATTTATACCTACTGAAATAGGTTGCAATGGAGTACTCAATCCAGATGATGTCATAGCCACAGATGATAGTGGAAATGTTACTGTTTCAGTTGTATTGATTTCAGAGACAGGATCTTGTACTACTGGATTTACTTTTGTATATGAAGTGACCGCCACCGACGAGGCTGGGAATATGACTACTGAAACGGTTACCTTCAATATTCCACCAGATTTTGAACCACCAGTAATTACTAATGTGCCAACTGACCTGACTTTCACTTGTGATGAAGAAGTGATTATTCCAGAACCTACAGTTAGTGATAATTGTGGTGATGCAACACTTACTTGTGTAGAGACTTTAAACGAATTTGCAATAGTGGATGATTGCAATAATGGATTTGGATATGATATTACAAAGGTTTGGACGGCTACAGATATGTGTGGTAATACAGCCACAGCAGTAACATTAGCTTGGGTGGTCCCAGTTGATTATACGGGCCCTAGATTCGAGTTCGTGCCAGAAGATAGAGTGATGGAATGTGGAGATGATACTACTTTTGGTAATGCTGTTTGTACTACGTTTTGTGGAGATGTGGTCTTGACTTTTGAAGACGAATTTATCCAGGCAGATTGTACTCAAGATGGCCAGATGGTCAGAACTTGGACAGGTGTTGATGACTGTGGAAATGTTTCAATGGCTTCACAAACAATCACAATCCCTGCAGATACTGAAGCACCCGTATTTACAAACGTGCCTGCGTCAAGTATGATTAATAATATAGATGACATGGTTTTTGGTACTCCAACTTGTATAGATAATTGTGCAAGTATTGATCATTTAGATATTGACTTTGTAGATACACCATTAGAAATTGGTTGTGGTGTTACTAGAACTTGGACTGTTTCAGATATGTGCGGTAATGCAGCTCAAGCAAGTCAAACATTCACGATTGATGACGACGAAGCACCTATTATTGATATAGATGTTGCATTGATAGAAGTACCTTGTGGGACTACTGCAGAATTTTCCCAACCTGCCATTACGGATAATATGGGTGAAGTAGAAATAGTCATTACAGATGCTAATGCAGATGAAAATTGTATTGGTCTTCCAGATTTCACAAGAACTTGGACAGCGACGGATATGTGTGGGAATGTGAGCAACTTCACGCAGACTATGCGAATGATTGATGCTGACGCCCCAATCTTTGAAGCACTTGGCAGAGAGAAGGTGATTACTTGTAATGATGAATTTACTTTTGATCAAGCTGTTGTAAATGACGCATGTACAGATATTCAAAGCTTAGTCTTTGAAGATGAAAATATTACTGAACCATTCTGTACAGATTGCATCAGCGTTACACTAAGAACTTGGACCGCAACGGATGCTTGTGGTAACCAATCCAATGTGTCTCAGACGTTGTTGGTGAGAGATCAAGAAGCGCCTAATATGAATCTTGCTGTAGCTAGTACTATAGAATTAGCATGTGGAGAAGAATTGAATATTATTGATCCTACTGTGTCCGATAATTGTGGACAAGTAGAGCTTAGTTTTGAAGACATCAATTTAGAAGGTCAGTGTACAAGTAAATTGAGTTTCATACGTACTTGGATAGCTGCGGATATGGTTGGTAATCAAACTGAAATTTCTCAGTCGTTTATATATATAGACAGTGAAGCTCCTGTGTTTGGTAATATCCCTGAGGATTTGACATTAACATGTTCTCAAGAAATACCAACTATAATTGATGCCCTTGTTGTAGCTACAGATAATTGCGATCAAAACGTAGAAATTACTGTTGAGGAATCTTTCATAGATGGAGGCGATTGTGAACAAAATAACACTATAGTAAGAACTTACACAGCGTTTGATGATTGTGGAAATGAGGCTCAATTTTCTCAAAGGATAGAGATTGTAGATAATACAGCACCAGTCATAGCCAACGTGCCTGAGGATTTAATATTGACATGTGGACAAGAGATACCTGCGGAAGCAAATATTACAGCAACGGATGACTGCGACCAAAACGTACATGTATACTTTGAAGAATCATTTGCAGAGGGAGATAATTGTAGTCAGAGTAACACTTTGATTAGAACATGGACAGCGGTGGATGATTGCGGAAATGCTTCTGTGGCTTCGCAAAGAATAGAGATGACTCTGGATACAGAATCTCCAGCACTCCTATCTCCTGTTACACCAGAATTGACGATTGCCTGCGGCGAGGAAATTGTATTTGAAGAGCCGAATTTCATAGATAATTGTTCATCTATAGACCTGCTTTTCAATGATGATATTCAGACAGATGCATGTGAGCAAATCTATGTGCGTACCTGGACGGCCAGTGATGCATGCGGGAACGCTACTACTGCTTCACAAAAAATAACTATTGTTGATAATGTATCCCCTGCAATATTAGATGTTCTTGAAAATCAGGTAATGAGTTATGACGAGTTCTTAAATTATACATTTCCTGCTCAATTAGAAGCTACGGACAATTGTTCAGAGGTTTCGCAATTGCTCAATGTGATCGAAAATCATGATTGTGATAATTACATCATTAGCTATACTTATGATTTGACAGATGAGTGTGGGAACAATTCACAGGCTTCTTTCGAGATTCATGTGGAAGATGCACTACCTAGTTTTGATTTAGCGATTCCATCTGATGTTGCTTGTGGAGATTTGATTACAATAGATGTTACTGATATTGAGGTTGCCAACTATGAATTGACTTGGGACTTGAGTGATGATTTGGGTACATGGGAAATCGTGAATATAGATGCAGAGCATATCGAAATATTGGCCGATGAAGAAACAGCTGAATTGAGCTTGTCTATTCAAAACCAATTAGGATGCACAACTACTCAAGTGCAAACTTTAGAATGTAGTATTGTAAATAGTGTGCAGAATTTGGATGCGGTTAATTTGTTGACCTTATCTCCAAATCCAGTAAGCGAAATGCTAAATGTCAACTTTGAAAGTAGTACTGCCTTTTCTGCAGAAATCAGAGTATATGATGTATTAGGTAGAACGATTTACCAGGAAGGTGCAGGCATTAATGTTGGTCAAAACCAATTTGATATCAACGCAGCGAACTTTGACAACGGAACTTACATTTTAGAAATTGTTTCTGAGCAAGGATCTAAGATTGAAAAGTTTATGAAGTTTTAGGACGATACCTAGCAAATAAAAAAGCCCCTTTGGTTTCTTCTCCCATGAAAGATACTAAAGGAGCTTTTTTATTGTAGGGCACCTCTATTAACCCCATTCAAGATGTAAACAAAAATTGTAAATTTTTTAT
>CAYWOZ010000246.1:0-4680 GCA_964458675.1 uncultured Saprospiraceae bacterium | reverse complement strand
TTTGGCACAATGAAACACTTATTTAACAAGGCGGGAGGGTATCAGAGTCGGTATCCGAATATAGAAATAGAGGTGGCGGGAAGCCAAACTAATTTCCAATCTGCTGGTAACCAAGCGCCAGGATTGGGTTCGGCAACACTTAGATTATTGTCTGATTGGATTTATTACCTAGCAGTAGGCTTATTTAGCTTAGTCAACTCTTTTTTTGAAGTGACTGTCTCTCTTCTGAAGCAGACCAAGCTATTGCCTTATTTTCGATTTGCTATGGTTTTGGTTTTGGTCTACTTCGCCTTCTATACTCAGCAGGAGAGCACACAGATTACACATACAGCATATACTACTGGTGCTAAGGTAGGGGACACTTTCACTTCAAAAGGAGCTTCGGCTATTATACCAGTGAACAAAAAGCCTAAAAAGAAATTAGATCCCTTTGCAACTGCTTATATCGAACGATTTTCAAAAGTCGCTCAAGTAGAAATGAACAAGTTTGGAATACCGGCAAGTATCAAGCTAGCGCAAGGCCTTCTCGAGTCTAGTAATGGTAAGAGCAGATTGGCAGCAGAAAATTTTAACCATTTTGGATTGAAGTGCTTCTCTAAGTCTTGTAAGAAAGGACACTGCTCCAATCATAATGATGATAGCCACAAAGACTTTTTTAGAAAGTATCAAAGTGCTTGGGAAAGCTGGAGAGATCACAGCCAATTTTTGATGGGCTCTCGATATGAGCATCTGCAGAAGTACGACATGGACTACAAGAAGTGGGCAAAGGGTCTGAAGAAAGCAGGCTACGCCACGGACAAAAAATATGATAAAAAACTTATAGATCTTATTGAACAATACGATTTGCAACGATTCGATACCCTGTGAGCCCAACAAATTTAGTTTAACCAACTTACATTTTTACTTACAATAAGAAATATCAAAACAATGGAAAGACTTATATTCATCACCGTTACTTGCTTCTTTTTACTAAGCTTTGTGATGCACAAAGAACGGGTTTACAATCCTGGTATTGAAGCAAACATACCTTCTGTGGGAAAACAAATAGCAGAAGCGAGACTCAAGAAAGGCTATAGTCAATCACACTTAGCCAGGCTGATAGAAGTCAGCACCTACAACGTCCAGTGCGTTGAAACTGACAAGGCAGTTCCCGTTAGAGGACTGATTGTCAAAATCCAAAAAATTCTAGATTGCGAAATTGTTATGGATGGTCCCTTTAGGGTCAGGGCATGATTTTTCCATGATCCTCAGATCAGGGCATAAGTGCTCTTATCTTATAGCTCAGCAAAACTGGCTATGAAACACTAATACCATTTGCAATTTAAGGTGCCGGATCAGATTTTGAGTAGAATTTTTCAAGATTAAGGCAAAAAGCATAGAGATAGCCTTAGCTATCGCGAGTATTTTTAACGCAGAGATTGAGAAATTTTATCAAAATATTTGCGGCATTCTAAAGTGTAAATGGTAAAAATATGGAGAATTCTATATCCCTCTGATAGGAAAAATATTTCTTGACAGTGGCATTAGGTTCTCCCCAATAGATCGGTATTGCAGCATTGGGAGTAAAACACTTTGACATTAATTTTTGAATAGCATCCAGTAGATATTTTCTTTTGAAAGGTATTGACTTACCCTCTAGATTTATCTTTCGCTAAACACTTCGAACAAAATGAATTGGTGTCTATTCCCATAGCTGAATGCCAAACTTTAAATAACAATAAGAAATTTAGTTCTTACTTTTCGTGAGTCTCTTTGGTAGGACTGCTCCCTTGTGGGGCAGTCTTTTTTTGGTTTAGAGATTGGCAACTATTCAGGTTTTGATTTATGCTTTTTATTATCACTAATTATAAAATGCTTTAAACTCTCAAAGTATCTAATCCAAATTAGTATGCTTTTATTTTATTAGAATATTTTTAAACGGACAAGGAGCACAGTCACCCCAAGAGATATTTACGTCAGCGGTTTTAATGACGACTTAGAATGAAAACCCTAGAATTCAGTAGGGTGTTAGCAAGAATGGTGATACTAAAAATATCGCTTTATAGTGGAGGAAATTAGGAAAGCAGTCAATATCAAACTAGAGTTGTAGAAATAGAAAATCTAGCCTAGCGAACACTGATGCTTAAAATGAAAGTGTAACCTTGCGACTGTTCTAGATCTTTATTTCTTTGGGGCAATGCCAAAGAAAGAGTAAGAAGAGAACCTTAGAGGTTCGAATGTGATAGGAAAATAATTCACTTTACACAGCATTTTCTGATTAATGAAACCTGTGTAGTTACAGATACTCTTATTGTATATTATAAACTAGCCAGCACCTCATTCACCATTTTCAAATTATAAGAATTTATTTTTTGATGACCTGGCATCCAACCCAATAGAAATCTGGTAAAGTCTGTACAAGCTATAGGATACATCTTTCGCCATTCCAATTCGAATTCTTCAAAATCGATGTTGGCCTTTTTAGACTCTAGCGCAATTTTTAATTCACCAAAATAATATTCCAACAATTCCTTTTCATACTTGGCACAATCTGATGCGTGCAAACAAGATCCTAAGAAATAAGCCACATCCTTCATGCCACATCCTCCACCTACGTATTGGAAATCAACAGCGGCTACTTTTTTGCCTTCATTAGAAAAACAAAAATTGGCCAGCTTGGCATCACCATGAACGATAGTTTGATATTTGCATTGGTTTAGTAAGCTATCGATGGCATGCGCTTTTGATTTTAACTCTGGGTGCCCCATTTTTTCTAATTCATCAGGCCTTGTATCCAAATGCCAATAAGTACCTATAGGCCACAATCCAATAGGAGAGTGGTTCAGAAAAGTTGCATGAAAGTTGGCAAGCCAGCTTAGACAGACTTTTATTTCTGGCATATCCAACTCGTATTTCCTTAAAGGAAAATGAGTATTTAAGTCTTCCAGTACAATCCATTGGTCTTTACCTTCAGCATAGGTGCCTATTAAGGTTGGAATAGCACAATTCTGATCACAAAGTTTTGCCGAGTTTTGATACCAGTACGTTTCTATTTCATAAGACTTTACTTTTCGCAAATGAGAGCGATCCGTATTCCAGCCTCTAGGATGTTGCTCGATTTGATTAATCGAAATGAACTTTACTACTACCGTTTGATATGTAGCGCCTTGGAGTTGATATCTAGAAATCTGGCCGTAGCCGCTCCATAGAGATTGGATGACTTCAATTTCTTCGCAGCCCCCAGCTTGAGTGATATGTAGTAAATAATCTTTAAAATTGGAATTCATTGTAGGCCTAATAAAAATGGTTATTCACAAAAGTAATATCTTTTATATAATGAGCCAATGAATAGAACTTGGGAGTAATAAAAAAAGCAGTAGGCACCGCCTACTGCTTTTAGATATATTACATTTTAAATTGAATTTAATAAAATATTAAAAAAAATTAATCGATCATAACTATTTTCTTGTTCCTTAATTCTCCACTTTGTTCAACAATAGAGAAGAAGTATACACCTGCTACCAGGTTTTTTCTTTCAATTACGATTTGATTATGTCCGACTGATGTAAGACCTCTAAATTCTTGAACCATACGTCCGTTAATGTCTACTAAGAATGCATTATGAATTCCTTCTGCAGCACTCATCCAAGATACATCCACATCACCAGCAGATGGATTTGGAGTTACAATGATTGAGCTACTGGCAAAAGCATTTTCATCCTTTGTGTCTTCTTGATTTCTAAATTCAAGATTTGAAATCTCAATATCTACTTCCTGCGTTTCCCCTCCATTTTCTATCTTGAAGATTACTGCTTGGATATCATTTAAACTAATTTCTTCACCACTTCCGTTAGAAAATCTGCTTAATGGAATATCTATTTCATTTGACGCGCCTGATGTTGTGATACTTGTTTTATACTGGGCTTCCCATTCAGTGACACCCTCTCTTACAAGTATTACTTGCAATGCTTGTGTACCATTTAATTCGAAGTGTAGTGTATTGAATTCACTCACATCCTCTGCTACAAAATTAGGTCTTAATGTTCTGTAAATGTTTAAGTCGTTTGTAACAGTGCCAGTCACTCTTACAGATCTTTCCAATTGATATGCGCTACTTGGATCTTGTAAATCATCAGGAGCAACTTGGAAATTTATATTTTCTTCTTGAGTCTCCGCGAACCAAAGTCCATCTGCTATAAATAAGTCATCAAAAATTACATCATTGTTATGCTTGATTCTAAAACCCATATCATATACAGGCCCAACTTCTATGCTTACAAATTCGCTGTAAGCTCCAGATAGACTTGCAGAAACGTTTATAGCTTCTGAGTTTGTAGTTTCCGTAGAAGACTTCGCTCCTTCAACTGTAATGTTCGTACTTCCAGCCTTATTAATTATTTTTAAATCTAATTGACCATTTCTGTATTCTCCTTGAGAAACAAAAACAGATGGTGCACCACTTGTAATTATATTCTGAATAGGATTAAACTTGTACAATAATTGTAACGTCTTTAATGTAAGCGCCTTCAAATCATCTTCATTACTTGCCCAAATTTGGAAATTGTAATATGCGTCTTCTCTAGAGTAGTTCTCTAGCGACCAATGACTTTCTACATCTAGGAATCCTTCTTTATTTTCTCTAGCCGAAAAACTCAAAGCATATTCTCTGTTTCCTTCAGGTTGAATTAGGTCTGTGACGAT
>CAYWOZ010000245.1:0-4691 GCA_964458675.1 uncultured Saprospiraceae bacterium | reverse complement strand
ACATAGATGGCCTCCTTTGCTGCTTTTTTGAAAAAGTTGCCCTTTTTATAATCAGGGTACTTTTCTCTTACAGAAGAGAAAAATACATTTGGTGATGCAACGAATTTCATATTAGGCAATACTGCTCTAAATGGACGAATTAGCATGAATTAAAATGTTTGATTTTTATAACTATATAATATGCTTTTGGATGGGTATATGGGTACGAAAATTACATTTTAATATAGAGAAATGAAAGGAAAACGGCTGCTTTTCCTTGCGCAGGCTGGCTTTCGAAATCTGTCCTTATTTAATTAAACCCAGAAATGTCCCAAATAGCCAATTGCCATCAGACTTTGAAATACGATCCAAAAGCGTGTCTGTTTTGCTCGAAAATAATTTTATTTCATTCATTACTTTCACAAACTCAGCAGATTGCTGATCTTCTGCCTCTACTTCTGACAATTCATCTAGAGCTTTGGTGAGAGGCTCAAGTTCTTTTTTCTTACGTTGTTGAATAATTTTTTTAACTATTTCAAGCATATCTTTTTCTGCAACAAAAAAGTCTTTTCTCTCTCCTGTCTTGAGTTCCTTGTATACCAAACCCCAATCAATCAAAGCACGTAAATTCATATTCGCATTCCCCATTGAGATTTGTAACTCATCTCTTATTTGCTCTGCACTAAGACATTCCGGGGCTATAAGCAAAAGAGCATGTATCTGTGCCATGGTACGATTGATACCCCAGTTAGATCCTAGAGTACCCCATGATTGAATGAACTTGCCTTTGCCTTCCGAATATTCCATATAATTTTTGCTTTAAGGCTAATTTTATTACTAATTGTAGAGATGCCTTAATAATAAAGTCAAAACTATACTTTTAAGAATGGTGCTTTGACCAATTCTCCCTTAAGTTTTTTCTTTCCAGTATTTATTAAAATAGAGGTATTCAATTTTGCGAATTCAGAATTTATATATCCCATTCCTATTGGGATATTCAAACTCGGAGAAAGACTTCCAGATGTAACAACACCTATTGTTTCACCTTTTTCATTTTCTATTTTGTATCCATTCCTAGGAATTCGTTTATCGTCTACAATGAAAGCCATTAATTTTCGTTTTGGACCTTCTGCTTTTTGCTGAGAAAATATCTCACTAGAGTTAAATTCTCCTTTCTTAAGTTTTGTAATCCAACTCAATCCAGCTTCAATAGGAGAAGTAGACTCATCGATATCATTACCATACAAGCAATATCCCATTTCTAAACGAAGCGTGTCTCTTGCGCCTAGCCCTGCTGGAACTAGATTGTGGCTTTTGCCTAGTCTCATCATAGAATCCCATAATGTAGGTAGCTGGTCAGAGTTGACATATATTTCAAATCCTCCAGACCCAGTATATCCAGTGGCAGAGATTAGTACATTACTCATTCCAGCAAAGTCTCCTTTTACAAAAGTGTAGTACTTTATTTTAGACAAGTCGATGTCCGTCATCTCTTGCAAAAATTTCACTGCATTTGGACCCTGTACTGCTAATAGACCTGTGCGTTGAGAAATATTTAATATGTGGATATTATGATTATTCTGTTCAGATACCCAAGCCCAATTCTTTTGAATGTTGCCTGCATTTACAACCATCATATATGCACGCTCTCCTTCGGAACAGTTTTCTTCAGAAAGTCTATACACTAATAAATCATCCATGATACCACCTTCAAGATTAGGCATGCAGGAATATTGGATTTCACCAATCTCTAAAGTAGAAACATCATTGGTTGTAATCTTCTGTAAGAATGCCAAAGCGTCTTTACCTCGAACTATAAATTCACCCATATGCGAAACATCAAAGACACCAACATTTTCTCTCACCGCCTGGTGTTCTTCTTTGATGCTAGTATACGAAATGGGCATATTGTATCCTGCGAAGGATGCCATCTTCGCACCTAATTCTATATGTCTACTTGTGATTGGGGTTTCCTTAATGCTTTCCTGTGTTGTGCTCATCTCTTTAATTAAGAATTTTAATAGTTTCTATGATATCCCCGACTTGAATGCTTTGTACCACATCCATGCCTTGGTTTACTTTCCCAAAGATAGTATATCTTCCGTCTAAATGAGGTGTAGCTCCATGAGTAATAAACCATTGTACTCCCTCAGTGTCTGCTCCTGCAGATGCCATTCCTAAATATCCACCCTCACTATAGTATTTTTGGCTTACTTCACTACGCAAAGAATAGTCTAAACTACCATATCCATCTCCTCTAGGACAGCCTGCTTGTATCACAAAATTGGGAACCATACGATGGAAAGTCTTTCCATCATAAAATCCATCTTTTGCAAGTTTGAGGAAACTCACTGTGCTGCTCGGGGCATCAAGAGGATATAAATCAACAATAATGTCTCCTTTTTTGGTTTCTATTCTTGCCTGCGGAGTCTTTGGTAATGTACTATACATCTCCCAATCGATGGGGTGATTAAACTCGGGAACAGGTAGTTCAGTTTTCGTATTGTCAAATATGTCAATTGCGGCTATTATAGCATACAAGGTTTCTGTCTCTTCTGGAAGCTTGAGCCCTCGTTTGGCTACATGCAGAAAGCTACTGTTCTCATATAAATCTTTAAATTGAAGCGTACTGTCTGCTAGAATTCCTGCTGCCACAGCTTTCATAGCCGGGTCTGCACCATTTATTGCGGATGCAATATATTGACTTAAGTCTTTTTTAACTTGTTTTCTTCCAAGTCCAAAGTTTCTATCAAAAAATGGATCCTTGACAATGGTTTGAATCGCTTCCATACAAGCTGTGCGGATGACTGGTTCACTGTTAGCAAAACCATTTCTATAAACATACTTATAATTCCAACCATATTCCGCTAGCGCTTTTAAGGCGTAGGCTCTGCTGTACACTGAATTTGTGGTATCTCTAAATATCCATTTTAATTTATTATTAATCGCCAAATTTTGTGCTTCGTATACAGGAGATACATTTTTGTTGGCGGCTTTTAACAAAGTTAATTCAACAATAGGGTTGAGACTGTCTGCAGACATTTGATAATATACAGAACCATCGGTTCCTTCACCATTGGTGTAGAAAAATTCTGCTGCAGTTTGCGCTAGCTGAGTGTCTTTACTTTTTAATCCTTTGAAAGCTGCAGATTGAACTCGAGCATAAGGAAAGTTTTTTAATGCTCGAATGATATTGCATTTAACGAGTATGTTTTGTTCACGATCATATAAACCTAACAATTCATTTAATGCTTGTTCGGATTTCGTTTTTCCAAGCGCGATGGCCAAACCAGATTTTACATCGATAGAACTAGTATTATTAATACGACGAATGATGGCCTGCTGGTTTTTCTCAGCCAAGACAGGATATTTTGCTCTCGATAAATATTGAGCTGCATACAACATTACTTTTTCTGGAGTTTCTGCATTGTCTATCAGGTCAACCATGCGCTGAGTTCCTTTATTGTTGATCAAACCCCTTAGACTAAATCGATATATACTCTGGGCTTGGCCTAGTAACAGAAAAGTATCGGTGACACTATATGTCCTGATAGAGCTGACAAAATCTAGTTCATTTTTGCTACCACATTTTCCAACGGCTTCTAGTACACTTTGATTGTACCTGTTCCATTGCTTGAGAGAATCACTTCGTTCAAAGTTATTGATTAATAGAGCAACACCACTTTTATGTCCAATCTGTCCAATGGCATAAGCTGCAGCACAGCGGACATCTTCATTGTTATCTTTTAAAATTGGGTGAAGATTTGTAAGGGCATTACTGTCTCTCACGGAGGCAAATGCCATCGCACTGGTATATCTGTAGCCTGGATTATTATGCTTCAGGTATAAATACAAGCTGTCCACTTGCCTTGTATCTTGAAAATTTAGAATTTTTCGAAAAATAGGGTCTTCAGAGCTAAGTTCTACATCAGTGATAACTTCCTCAGTCACAGGGACACAGCTGTATAAGAAAAGGCCAGCTAGAAGACCTAAGAAAAGAGAAGTAATGCTATTCATCGATTGATTTTTCTGAGGGGTAAATATACAGAATGTATACTCAAAGTAAGGAATGTCCCAAACCATATTCTAGCGAGTATCGACTGATTTTTAAGGTAAAATCCCGTGTCAGGGATAGATACGGGCACCCCGCAATAGCCCGGCCGTCTAGAAGTGTGCAGTATTGCAGAAGAGCTTCTGGGCGGAGACACCCAAATTCAATTCTAAAAATATTGCCTTTAATGATTACGCTTCTGCAGCTTCTCTGGCTTTCTTAGCAGCTATAAATGAACGGACAAACATTACCATTGCAAAGATTCCACTAAGCAACATGAGCACTGTGCGGAGCAATCGCATACCACCTATGTTGATGGATTTTGGAAACACCATTCCACCTATCATCAGTAAAATGAGCAGTGTCAATAAAACGGCCACGTGAGCAATGACTTTATTTTCTTTTCTGACACCTGGTGTGCAAAGTAAAAGTACCACTCCAAATCCAATTGGAATTAAGGCTGTCGGTGAAGGAGTACTTGAAGATAAATATCCCCAAAATCCCATGGCGATTAAAACTATACTATTGATAAGATTGGCTGTGGCTGCGTTCATTTTAACGAATTGTGAATGATGAATTGTGAATTAAAAAACCCACAATACGAATTTAAGAATTATTTCTTTTATTCTCTTTAGGGCACCTCTATTAACCTCTGAAAGAA
>CAYWOZ010000244.1:0-4753 GCA_964458675.1 uncultured Saprospiraceae bacterium | reverse complement strand
AATGAGTTTAACACCAAAGTCAGTACTTGCTAGTTTTTTGCTAAAGAATCAAAAAAGCCAAGCTCATCTGTTACAATCCAAAAAATCAATAAAGAGCAATTTTAAGCAGAATACTTCTGCTATTATTTCTCTTTGTGCTATCATGTTCCTTTCATGCTTTTCAAGTTGTATGCCTATCGCTAAGCTGATATATGGGGTGAAAAAGCCTAAGCCAAAAACAGATAAACAAGTTGTAGAATATGCCAAGAATTTATTTGAAAGAGACTATCCAATATATAGACCAGCAGACTCGACGGCATTCAATAAATTGCTTAAACTAAATGTAAATAACGTTCCTGACATTATCTTTTTTGATAGCCAAGGGGTAGAGAAGAGTATGCATGCAGATACCCTTGAAACATGCACAGCCAATGCTGTTGATTTTATACGACAGCTTAGTCTACTCGAAGATGCTCCAGCAAAAGATCTTAAAAAGTTTGACTTGATGCAGCACCTGGTGAAGATTAATTTTCAAGAAATACCTGAAGAAAATAAAGCCTATAATAATAGCATAGTCATTGTTTGGGCTGATTGGATTGGCCCAAAATTGAACAGGGAAGGCACAAGCGATTGGCTCAGAGTCTACAATGAGCTGGATTCTAAGTCAAAGGATGGTCTAGATCTAAAAATCATAAATCTTGATCTGCTTGAAGGAATGAATTGATAGAATAAACCAATTCTTAAATGATAGCAATAAAAAAGGCAACAAGTTGAAATTCAACAAGTTGCCTTTAGTAAGCGTAGACCTATAAGGACTCGAACCTTAAATACCTGCACCAAAAACAGGTGTGTTACCATTACACCATAGGTCTATTTTAATTAGGACTGCAAATTTAATACAAATATCTGAATCTGTAAAGCTAATAATCAGGATAATTGTCAATTATTATAAGTCTTTACCAGACAATTGTTTCCTTTTTAACGTAGATAAAGCAAATAGTAATTAACTTAGGAATTACTATTGCTGTTACCATAGTAAATAGCCAACAATTTTAAAGACACATGAAGCAAATCACACTATCTCTCCTATTTTCTATCTCTTTCCTCATAGGATTAGTGGCTCAAAGTCCTAATGTATCCAATAAACTACAGAAAAGACAGTCAACATCCTTGCTAAGCATAGAGTCTACGCCTGTTAAAAGTGCTGTATTTGCTAGCCAGCTCTACCAGGAACTTGGTTTGGATAGCCCAGAAGATCTCAAGAAGCACAAGACTATGCAAGGGCTCAAGGGTTGGACAAGGATAAGAATGAAGCAATACTATAAGGGAATTAGAGTAGTAGGTGCTTCCTATATCTTGCATGAGCAAAATGGAATCGTAAAAAAAGCTTCTGGTGATCTATTGCCTTTCATATCGCTATCGACTGCACCAAGTCTGCCTTCAGCAGAAGCAAAATCACTAGTATCCAATTATATCAACTCTACTCTCTTGTCAAAAACAGAAGGAGTAGCGATCGTTCTACCAAAGTGGGATTTTGAGCAAGCGGAATTAGTAGTTATAGACAAAGCGTATCCATCCTTTAGTGGAGATTATGCTCTAGCGTACCATGTAATTATTTCAAACCTTGATGGACCGGATCAATATAGGCAGTCTGTCTATGTAGATGCACAGCAATCCAATATCATAGCTTCTATTTCTGAAATTGCGCACACCAATGTGGAAGGAATAGCAATGACCAAATACTATGGAGAGCAAACTATAGTTACAGACTCCATAAGTGCAAATCTTTATTTGTTGAGGGACTCAACGAGAGGCGATGGCATTATTACGCTAAACGGTTCTTTGCAGGACTTTGAAGATGAGGATAACTTCTGGAATAACTTCGGCAATAAAGAAGAAGTGGGAACAGATGCTCATTATTGTGCTTCCGCATATTACGATTATATGGTGGATAATTTTAGTTGGGACGGATTAGACGGCGAAGGTTTTGAGTTGCGTAGTCGCGTATACGGATCAGAAAACAATCGAGTAAATGCCACTTGGAACGGTTCCTTTTCTACTTTCTTTAGTGGAGACTGCGACCAGTATGATCCATTGACAAGCTTAGATGTTGTCGGGCATGAATTCGCACATGGGTTTACAGATTTTACCTCTGACCTAATATACCAGGATGAATCTGGCGCACTCAATGAATCTATTAGTGATATATTAGGTAAAGCATTAGAGTTGACTTATGACCCTGAAAATTTCAATTGGTTAATAGGCTCTAGATTTTTGTTGACAGACAACGATGATCACTTTAGAGATATGCAAGATCCGAATACTAAAAACAACCCAAAGTTTTATGCTGGAGAGTTTTGGGAATTTGGAACAAGAGATAATGGAGGTGTACATATCAACAGCGGTGTTCTTAACTTTTGGTTTTATATGCTGACAGAAGGACATGCAGATGTGAACGAAGTAGGAGTAGCCTATGATGTAGAGCAGATTGGATTAAAGGATGCAATATCGATTGTGTTTACCATGAATACGGCTTATCTTACAGAGAGCTCAGGATATACCAAGGCAGTTATTGCAAGTATCGAATCTGTAAAAGATCTATTTGGTGAAAATTCTCAGCAAATGGAAAGTGTATTGGAAGCATGGAAAGCTGTAGGCCTATTTCCTGAGTCTGGAGATTTTGATTTGGAAGTGGAAGTGCTAGAGGATAGAGTGACGATTTGTGCAGATGCTCTGGATGCTTATTTTATAGATACTTATATTATCAATGTAGGACTTAATCCATATGAGGTTGGAGATGAAATCAAAATGAGCTATACTGTAGAAGACGAGCTGGCAAGTGAGCAGTCTATTATTTTGCAAGAACAGTTCAATCCTGGAGACACTATTTTTTATACTTTTCCAGATGCGGTGCCCTTAGACGCTGCAGGGCAAAATTTTGACTTTGAAGTTTTGCTAGAAGCCATTGCTGCTCAAAATCCAAATGGAGGCGAAATCGTCATAACAAACAATAATGACATCGGAAGAATTACAACTACAGCTACCACAGGATTGGATGTGCGCGTCACTTCTTTAAGTTTAACTTCGGACAGAGTTTGTGAAGAGACGGATCAGTCTCAAATAAGAATTGGAATTCAAAATTTTGGCTGTGCCGAAATTCCGGAAGGGGAATATGGCATCACCATCTTTGCGGCAGGCTCGGAATATAATTATGATATCCGTCTTCCCTTTAATTTGAGAGCGGGTTCTTTTGCTACAATTTTTGATGTAATTGTTTTGCCTGAAGAAATTCAAAATGGAGAAGAGTTGTCTATGACACTATCTATCCCTGGCGATGTAGACCCAGAGAACGATTCTTTTGATGGGCAATATTTATTTTTAGAAACGGTAACTCAGGGGTTTCTAGAAACCTTTTCAGGTTTTGATGTGAATACCAGTAAAGAAATTTTTATTGACCCAGACTTTAGATCAGATGCGCAAGTAGGCGTATGGAATGGAGAGGAGATGTTAGTGATATCTGCAACAAGTGAAACTATTTTTGCTTTGGAAGGCTGTGCCGAAGAAGATTTATTTTTTAGAGAAAATTTTCAAAAAACAGATTTAGAATTTTGTATCAATGCTGTTGGATTATTGGAGCCCACATTTAGTTTTGATCTCGCGCAGTTCAGAGCAGACGAATTGCTAGAGAATATCAATCAAGCATATACAGTAATGGTACAGGTCACTATAGATGATGAAGCCTTACCATTGATTTATGACCAAGCAGAAGGAGAAATTGTTAAACATCAATTTGCATTGCCTGAGGATTATATTGGGGAGTTGTTGATAGAAATCATTACACTTAGAGGAAATGGTGCCCAGGTTTCAGACAATGATTTCACCAATGGGGATTATGCCTTATTAGACAATGTGCAACTGACCTCTGGGACGGTATCTACTAGAGATCTTGATGTACCAAATGATATATCGGTTTACCCAAATCCTAGTCAAGGTGAATTCTTTTTTACAACGACTAATAATCAGCCCTTTGACTTGATGATTTATGATGGGATAGGAAGACTTCATACTACTATACAATCTGCAAGACAGGAGGTGTCTTGGGATAGTCAATCTGTGATAGAAGGTGTTTATTTCTACGAAATTATTTTTGAAGATGGGGGTAGACGGCAAGGGAAGTTGGTCGTAGGAGGAAGGTAGTAGTAGGTGCTATTGAGCTTTATAAAAAGCTTTCCGACTCAACAATAAAACTATTATGTTGTCTAGTAATAGTAGTCAAGACTTAACGAATGAAACAAGCATTATTCTCACTTTTCTTTTTTTGTGCGCTTTGCTTTAGTATGCATGCTCAAATAAGTAAAGCCAAGGAGAAGTTTCAAAAACGCAATGCTACACAACTCATCAATTTCACTACCACAAATCTTAAAAGTGCATCTTTTTCCAATCAATTTTTCCAAGATTTAGGACTTAGTAGCGCAGATGATTTAAAAGTCCACAAGCGAATTAAAGGCTTGAATAATTGGCAGCGAATAAGAATGAAGCAATATTACAAGGGCTTGAGTGTAGTTGGGTCCTCTTATGTGCTGCATGAAAGAAATGGACTAGTACAAAAAGCCTCTGGTGATTTGCTACCCTATATTTCGCTTTCTATTGAGCCAAGTAAGGGTGTAAAAACAGCAAAATCTATAGCAAAGCAATATGCCAATACGGGCATACTTTCTCAAGTAAATGGCAAAGCAAGAATATTACCGGAATGGGATTTTGATGAAGTAGAATT
>CAYWOZ010000243.1:0-4754 GCA_964458675.1 uncultured Saprospiraceae bacterium | reverse complement strand
ACCGAAAGTAAATATGGGTTTCGTTGTAGTAGGCAGCGAAGCTGGTATTTGGAGACGCTTCTTTTCTCCACGGGTAGGTGAAGTCTTTAGTGGATTTTATATCGTCCCAAGAAACAAAGTTCGTTATTTTGGAGATGGAAAGTTCTTTCATTTTTAATAGGTGTTAAAAAAAGGTACTAGGGGTTAGATACTAGGTATTAGTAAAAAAATAAACTTACCTAAGGCCTAATCCCTAAAACCTAATTCCTCTTTTCTATTTCCTCATAAATTCATAAGCCCCCTTCCTAAGTTGAATTCCATATTCTAGATAAGCCTTCATACAGTTTAACATAGCAGACCAACCGCCTGTATTCTGAATTACCCATTCCAAATTGTCTTCATTTAGTGCTTTACCGTCTTCACTTACATGGACCACAGTACTATTATCAGCTTGTTCTTCTAAAGTAAATGTCACTATAGTTTCTGGATCCCAAACAAAAGAAACCGATTTATTTTCTTCTAGCTTGAATTTGGAAATTGGGTATCTATCTGGAAATTCTGGAAACTTCCATAAAAGCTCAACACCGTCTTTCATCCTGCCACTACTTTCTGATATAAAGAAATTTGTCATTATTCCTGGATTGACAATAGCCTCATACACTTCTGATGCAGGTTTCTGAATTTGTAAGCTTGCTTTAGATATAAGTTTCATTATAGTTATAATTAGTCCACCAAATATAGGGAAAGATTGGATAATCAATTTTTCAGTACTTCTATTCTGGATAGAGAAGATAGGGCTTTCGCATTGCCTTAAAACTATCAAGGCCTTCCTGCCAGCTTGCTTTAATCGCTTCAGCTTTCATCCCGCTTTCTATCTGCTCTTGTAGCTCGGTGGTGCCCGCGAGTTTAGTAAAAAAAGGAATAAAAAATTCATCTTTATTCTCTGCGTCTTGATAAAATTGGATTAGGTAATTCAAGTTTATTTCTCTACGTGAATGCGCTGTCTCTAAATCCGTACTACTCAAATCAAATCCGTAACATTCTACATCTTGGTGTTTGGGTCGAGAAGCTCCTGGCATAGGTACAGGTGTAAATGAGTCCTTGCCTATTTTACTATTTGGATGACCTATGATTTGAAATTGCTTATTAGTCCCTCGTCCTACACTTACATTTGTTCCTTCAAAAAGACAAAGCGATGGATAAAGATAAATAGATAGATTATTAGGCAAATTCGGAGATGGTTTGATAGGCAATATATACGGCGTGTTATGAGTGTAATTTGCACAAGTAATCACCTTCAAATCACAAGATAAATATTCACCTAACCAAGTAAGACCATTGACCATTTGGGCGTATTCTCCTACGGTCATTCCATGAACTATAGGCACTTGATGTATGCCCACAAAGGAAGAATGTTCCGCTTCCAGAATAGGGCCATCCACATAGTTCCCATTAGGATTCGGCCGATCTAAAACGATAAGCTTAGTATTAGTCTCTGCGCAAGTCTGCATCACATAATGAAGTGTAGATATATAGGTGTAGAAGCGTGCACCTACGTCTTGGATGTCAAATACGATTATGTCAAGATTGGCAAATTGCTCAGCACTTGGTTTTTTATTCTTACCGTATAGAGAGATTATGGGAAGACCCGTCTTGATATCCTTTCCATCCTTGACTTGGGCACCCGCATCAGCATCTCCTCGAAAACCATGCTCTGGAGAAAAAATTGTCTTTATATCCAATCCAGCTTGCAACAAAGAATCTACTGTACTTTTAGTATCAATGACAGACGTCTGGTTTACAACCATCCCAATATGCTTTCCTTCTAGCAAAGGAAAATAAAGACTAGTCTGCTGGGCTCCAACTTCTATATTCTTTACCTCCTCTAAGGTATTCGGCAAAGAGGTGCTAGTGCTCTCCGATATCTGTCCATAACAGGAGAAAATGAAAAAAAGTAAGCTTAGAAAAAAAAAAATAATTGGTATTCTTGACATGAATCTGTATCTTGCTATCAAAGTAAGAACGTAAGCGATCAGATATATAGTCCGATTCGTTTACGTTTTTTTTATGCGCTATATATTAGTATCAAAGATAGTATTTCATTGAAGAAAAAAATATATGCTGTTGTTGATTTAGAAACCACCGGGGGCAAAGCCTCTATGGAAAAGATTATCGAGATTGCTATTGTCTTGTTTGATGGAGAGAAAATATTGGATACGTACGAAACACTGATTCACCCTGAAAGAGCTGTACCATATGCCATAACTCGCCTGACAGGTATAAAAGATGAAATGCTAGTCGATGCCCCTAAGTTTTATGAAGTAGCTAAGAAGATAGTCGAAATGACTGAGGGGGCTATATTTGTAGCGCATAACGTCCGTTTTGATTATCAGTTCTTAAGAGAAGAATTTGGGAGACTAGGGTTTACTTTTAGTCGAAAGCAGCTTTGCACCGTGCGCCTCAGCAGAAAGGCATTCCCTGGACTCAAAGGATATGGACTAAGCAAACTTATTGATCACTTCAATATCCCAATTACCGATCGGCATCGAGCGATGGGTGATACGATGGCTACCGTAAATTTACTCAAGAGAATCTTAAATAAAGAGGATAATGAGGTCGTCGCTATGGATATGATTAATCTTGGTGTAAAGGAATCAAGACTGCCTAAGAATATTAGCCTTGAAACCTTGCATGCCTTACCTGAGACTTGCGGTGTATACTTTTTTTTAGATGAAGACCATGACATAGCTTATATCGGAAAGAGTACCAATATCCAAAAAAGGGTCATGCAGCACTTTGCGAAGGCCAGTCAAAAGGCTATGAAACTCCATCGTCACGTGAGAGAAATCACCTTTGAAAATACGGGAAGCGAACTCATTGCCCTATTGTATGAGTCACAACTGATCAAAGAACATAAGCCCTATATCAATCGTGCTCAGCGAACCTATCAGTTTCCATATATGGTACATAGCTTTCTTGATATTTGGGGCTACCTTAGATTTGAGATTGTAAAAAACACAATTGCTAATAGAAAGAAATACCAGATGATATCGGAGTACACTTCCGCAATGAGTGCTCGTGGTTTTATCTCTCGTGTTCGAGAAGAGTTCGAGCTATGTAGCTTCTTGTGTGGTATTGAAAAAAATGTGCCCTGCTTTGACTTTCAACTACAACAATGTCAAGGTGCTTGTTCACAAAAAGAATCTGCTGAATCGTATAATGGACGGGCCATACAGGGCCAAGCCAAACTGTCTACTGTATTTGATAAAGACTTTTTCGTTCTTGAACCTGGACGGACCAGCGATGAATTTGCAGTCGTACAAATAGAGGATGGAATCTGCAAAGGATTTGGCTACCTAGATCAAAACATGAATGATGGATCTTACCTAGAGTCCTTGCAAAATGCAATCAAACCTTACCCAGCTTATCCTGAAACCACTAGAATCATAAGAACTTACCTGAGAAAAAATCCTAAAGCTAAGCGCATCACGTATGATCGTAATACGATTGGTTTTTAGCGCTTTCAAGCGTTCTCGGTGCTATATCTATTCATAGCCTTCATGGCTTCGAAATATTTTTTCTACCCAACTACAACTAATTAAATTTAAGTATTGTTATGTACTCCTAAAAGGAACTAGGTACCATTATAGAAAGCTGCTGCAAAGGAGATTATGAACGCAGAAATTCTATAAAGTAACACTGTTAACAAAAAAATAAATTTTATCAGAAACATTGTAAAATCCATACTAAGCCGAACTTGAGTACCGTTTTGGTCTGGAATTTATAACTATGATTCGATAATTAAATAATACCGAATCACTCCTTAAACATATAACGAAATAATGAAAAACCTAACACTAATTTTCGCTTTATTCTTGTGTTTACCTTTTGTGGCATTTTCACAAGAAACAGAAACAGAAGAATTTCTTTATGAAGAACTAAAGCCATTTGCTGAAAAGCATCACTTTGGCATTAATCTAGAACTCAACAATAGTAACCCTAGTGCAGAACTCAATGCTTTTGGTTCTATAGGACTATCTGATCGACTTAATGATGTAAGAACAGATAATGGACTTGGCCTCTCAATTGGCCTACTCTATGGATATGAATTTAATAATTTTATATCGCTTAGAACGCAAGCAATAATCTCTGCCTTAGAGACCAACTACATCTATGACCTAACAGAAGGAGGTATTGAGACTGCCACAAGAGAAACTGTAAACGTAGAATTTCCAGTACATGTAGTATTCGAAAATTTAGATAAGAAAGTTTCTCCAGCTGCCATATTTGGAGCAAGATATAGATATGACATTGCTCAAAACACTTTGACTTCAGAATTGACTGGAAACTTTACAGGCTATGATATCTTATTAGATGCAGGTGTTGGACTAGGGTTTCAAATAGACGATTTTAGATTTAAGACAGAGTTGTTGTACTCAAGAGGATTAGTCAATCAGATTGGAACAAAAGAGCCTGGTGATCTTGGAAATGCAATAAACAGTAGCTTTACTAATCAGTTAAGCTTAAGATTTATATTTACTTTGTAAGAATCGCTCCCTAAGAATAAATACCCCCTAATACCAAATAGCCTGTTGTACTGTATAGTGTAGCAGGCTTTATTTTTTGCTTTTAAGGGTACAATTGCAAAATTCATAGTTGGTCACCTCTATTAACCCCATTCAAGATGTAATCAAAAATTGTAAATTTTTGATTACATCTTTCATCGCGAACTACTTCGCACGCCGTCAAGAAGTCGTATAAATTGCTTATCAGTC
>CAYWOZ010000242.1:0-4914 GCA_964458675.1 uncultured Saprospiraceae bacterium | reverse complement strand
GCGCCTTGTAGTTCACGCGCTAAATGAAATTTACATTCTTTCAGAGGTTAATAGATGTGCCCTTATAATAATGGTTTAACCTTTGCTCTAAGCTCAGGATAATCATGCATTTCTCCTGAAACGAATACTCTTTTATCTTTATTATATATTAAGGTAATAGGGATAGCTCCATCCCACTCTTCACTTACACTATTTCCCCAACTATTGATATCACTATCTTTCAACATTTTGACTTCTGGTAATACTTTATTCTCTACAATATAAGGTTTTAGTTTAGTCTCAATTTGTTTTGGGAAATCTAGGCTAACTAATATAATTTTCACCTTGTCATCTTTGTACTCCTTGTATAAGTCATCAAAGTAAGGCAGCTCCGCAACGCAAGGTTTGCACCAAGTAGCCCAAAAATTAATCACATAGGTCGTATCATTGCTTTGCTGAAAGATATACTCTATGTCTTCGAATTTCTCATAAACATCAAGCTTTCCCGAAATATTCTCTCCAATAGTAAGTACTTCTTTTACTTCTGCCTTTGTAGTTTCAGCTACCGAAGTATTTTTATTTGTACTCGTTTGGCCGCAAGAAAATAAAACTGCTATAGAGCAGAATACTAAAAAAAATCTAGTAAGCATAAATCATTTTTTTTGTATCAAATACCTCCCCATCGATAATAAGACTATACGCGTACACTCCTGGAACAAATCCATGGTGATTATGACTGTACAATACTTCATTGAGCCCTAAATTCAGCTGTAAAGGGAATCTCTTGATTTCTTTCCCTTCTAAACTATGAACTATGATAACGGCCTCTTTATAGTCCAATTCGCCTTCTACTACCACGTTTATCATCGTAGCTTCGTCAAATGGATTTGGCGTATTCTGCATCAAATGTACAAGAGATTTTCTTATTTGTAGGTCTTGAGTAGAAGTTGTCATTCCAGTAGTGCCACCAAAGCGCTCATTACTAAATAAACTTTCGATTCCATTCTCATCAACTGTGCAAGCACTTAATACATAAAAGCCCGTAGGTAAATTAGTTATAGAATCTACTGCAGAGGTAAAATCTCTTAAGTCAATCCATTCATTACCATTCAATTCTTTGAGAGATACTCTATATCTACCGATATCATTTGGGTCGTCAATCTCAAATCTATACCCTCCAGGTATAGCCTCCATATTAAATTCCACAGGTGGTACTGGCGAACAAGCAGCCATGGCTAATGAAATACCATTGATCATTCCATTCCTTCCTAGATAATTGAAATCTACAAAGAAACTATCTAACACACTATCTCCATCCGTATCGATACCTAAGCGATCAGTAGAGGTATGTTGTCTATCATGATAATCATCTTGCGCCGGATTACCATCTCCATGTTCATTAGCGGAAGTAAATCTCAAAGCAGGAAATCCTTTACCAGGAAATGGAATATGATCTCCTCCTCTTCCATCTCTATCTTCAGGAGTGAGGATATTGATCACATTGGCGAAGTCTGTAATCGGTACAATCATTTCTTCATACTGCAGTTTTGTCCATCTTGCTAATTGCTTATTTGGACTGTTCATAACTCCTCTACTATAGATACGAACATTGGTACTATCTACATGATTGAGGCTTGGACAGCCAGGAGGAGATGCAGTTTCTCCACAAATTACACCGCCAATAATATCATTGTTTAGCACTGCTTTCAACTTTACATTATTGGTTTGGCACCATTGAGCCATCGCCTCAGCACCTAATAAGCCTTGTTCTTCTCCAATAGTTAGCATAAATATGAGCGTACGGTTAAAAGAGTACTTAGATAAGATTCTACTCAATTCCAAAATCACTGCGGATCCTGAACCGTTATCTTCCATACCATGAGCTTCGCAGTCGCCATCACAAGCCGTATCACAGCGACTATCAAAATGCGCCTCTACTAATACGCTTTCATCAAACTGAGGACCAGACCCTGGAAGTACCGCAACAATGTTTTTATGCCTGCCCATCGAACAGATTTCTTGGTCAAATTGCAAAAATCCGACCTGCATTCGACCTTCTTCTGCATCACTAAATGATTGAAACATATCCAGCGCCCAGTTACGCGCCGCCCCTATCCCTCTAGTGGTACTGAGGGTATCAGATCCTGTATTTCTATTTTCGAAAAAAGACATTTCTTCTAAGTATACTTTCAGTCTTGCAGGGTCCATATCCGATTCTAGGGCAGCCGCAATTACAGCGGGGTCATCAAGTACCTCGCCTGACATATAATCATCCGGATTAAAATCCCCTGTTAGGATATTGCCAATAGCGGGATTTGTCCATATGATATTTTCTTGTGCATAACTCATGGTAGCGCCAAAAACGAAGATCAGGCAGAGTAGTAGATTCTTCATGATTTGATTTTTCTTAAAAATAATTAAAAAAAACATATTCATCCAAATCCACTAATGGGGTATATCCTCTAAACAGTGAAAAAGTCTTAATTTATGAACTTTTGGACGAGCGCTGTGCAGGGGTATACTTAAGATGGCTCTTTTTGCAGATCCATCTTAAGTATAGTACCTGACGACCATAGGGAGTCTGTGTACCGAGACGAATGTCGAGTCCCGAAACATAGCGACCACTGCTGTGAATACTGCTGCTTTTTGAGCAGAAGTATTTACTGTAGAGGGCGGCCCCAAATAATATTATAATTGAAAAATACTTAGTGCGTAGTACTCGGCTTATAGCTCTTCTTATCGATGACCATCTTACTGATAATCTCTTTCAGAATCTCAGAAGTTCCGCCTCCAATAGGACCTAATCTAGAGTCGCGAAGCATCCTTGCCAATGGATACTCTTCCATGTATCCGTATCCACCAAGCATCTGTAGGCAATCATAAATCGCCTCATCCGCCATCTTGGTAGACATCAGTTTGGACATACTTGCCTCCTTCACAACATACTCCCCTTTATCAAGTCGATATGCTGTATTATAGTTGAAAACCTTGTTGACTTCGACTGCGCTTAAGTGTTCAGACATCTTATGTCGTAATGCTTGAAACTTATTGATTGTCTTTCCAAAAGCTGTACGTTCTGACATATATTGCAGCGTGTAAGCCAAAGCATGTTCCGTCCGTGCATGCGCATTAATCCCCATGATGAGTCGCTCTAAAGCAAAATGCTGCATAATATATTTGAAGCCTTTACCTTCTTCACCCATCAGATTGGTAGCAGGAATTTCTACATCAGCAAAAGCAATCTCTCCTGTATCACTCGCTCTCCAGCCCAATTTATCGAGCTTGGAAGCACTCACCCCAGGTGTATCTCTATCTATTAATAAGATACTGATACCCTTATTACCTGCTTCCGCATCGGTCTTTGCAGCTACTACTATATAGTCACTGTATACACCATTCGTGATAAATGTTTTACTACCATTGATGATATATTTATCTCCTTTCTTCACGGCAGTCGTGCGCATCCCGGCAACATCAGATCCACCAAAAGGTTCAGAAATCGCAAGGCTTCCTATCATCTTACCCTCTATACTAGCGCGCAAATATTTTTCTTTTATTGCTGGGCTCCCTTCTACATTGAGATGGGTCATAGCCAGATATGCATGCGCCCACATAGCTGCGGCGAAACCACCCGAATTTATTTTTTGAAGTTCTTCTAAGAAAATGACAGTATAAAAAAGGTCCGCGTCCATTCCACCATAGGCTTCCGGATAGTTCAATCCAAAATATCCCATCTCCCCAAACTTTGTCCATATAAATCGCTCTATATGCCCAGTCTCTTCCCACTTATCTATATGAGGCACCACTTCCTTTTGTAGGAAATCTGCAAAACTCTTTCTGAAAAAATTGTGCTCTTCTGTAAAGTACATACGTGAATACTAGATAGCTTGTTAAATTTTAAAATACTTGCAAAGATAGCAATATTATACGCCACCTTACCTAGATTAAAACGACATTCCCTATAAAAGGATTAGAATATTGATGTTTTTATGCTTTCATCGAGTTACCAATCAGTCATTGAACACAAAAAAGCCATATCCACCAGGTTCATTAAGGATAATATTATCTATGATTCCTTCCTTATTGAATACCGTAAGCTCTTCCATGATGGGAATAGCACGATCACGAACCTCCTGAATGATTTTCGGATTAGCTTTGCCGTTAAAAAATGTCAATGAGGGATTCAAAAATAAATGTGGACAGGCAAAAGGCGCCATCAAACTGATAGTATTTCCATGCTGATCGGAGTAGCTTGCCCATCCTTTATCTATTGCCCCCATAGTATGGTCAAATCCAAGGCATGCGAAAATTCGTGCAGACAAAACGATATCCATAGTCTCTAAACTAAGCCCTGCAAAATTTCCTAACAAACACTTTTTCTGAGAACTCGGCACAGGGATTGGATCCGCTTCTTTTAATTGTATCCAACATCCACTTTGATCCGCTAGAAAATAATTGTTATCTTTAGAATGCACCTTTGCAAAAACCCGCAAAGCATCCAATTCTTCTGTCCAAGATTTTTTGATCATGCATATACCAGGTCTAATCTTACGATCATCACTAATCAATAGTGTAACTTGATTATCACAAGCCAAATGCGTATCCCCCACTTTATGCCATTCAAAATTTAAATCACTAAAATATTTTTTACTCCGAGACAAATCTGGTGTGGGTGTTTGATAGAGAAGTTGCATATCGTATTATTATTTATTAATTCTACACAATATAATAATCAGATTAAAGATGGGCATAATTATTTTTAGGGGCCTACCCAGACAGCCTCCTTCTGGTCGGCTTTCTGTGTCGCTATGTTTCAGGACTCGCTAGTCAGCTCGGTGCTATCGCACTTCCGTTACCGATAAAAAAATCGGTATCGTTATCCTTGCACAGCGTTTTCTATGGTTTATCCAAACATACATCATAATTTCTTTCATA
>CAYWOZ010000241.1:0-4974 GCA_964458675.1 uncultured Saprospiraceae bacterium | reverse complement strand
GTGTTGGAGCAATTGCGGTGATTAGGCTGACAGGAAAAGGCTGTATAGCTTTAGTAAATCAGCAATTTAAAGGAGTGAATCTTGAAGAAAAAGAAGGCCATACTGCGCACTTTGGAAAGGTCGTATCGGATAAGAATCATATCATTGATGAATGCTTGGTTACTATTTTTCGCGCCCCTAAAAGTTATACTAAGCAAGAGGTAGTGGAGGTTTCTTGTCATGGCTCCAGTTATATTATAGAGTCTATCGTCAAGCTCTTTCTTAGTTTAGGAGCACGACAAGCTGGCCCTGGAGAATTTACCCTTCGTGCCTTTCTCGGTGGTCAGATGGATCTTGCTCAGGCAGAGGCAGTAGCAGATTTGATAGCTTCGGATTCTGAAGGAGCGCATTCCTTAGCTATTTCTCAAATGAGAGGAGGATTCTCAAATGAGATAAAAGGACTACGCCAAGAACTTATAGATTTTGCTAGTCTGATAGAATTGGAGTTAGATTTTGGAGAAGAAGATGTGGAATTTGCGGATAGAGATAAACTCAAAAATCTAGTAGCTAAAATTCAAGTAGTGCTTAAACGCCTCATTCAATCTTTCCAATTAGGAAACGTTATCAAACAAGGCGTATCTACCGTTATCGCAGGAAGACCCAATGCAGGGAAATCTACCTTGCTAAACGCGCTTGTGAATGAAGAACGCGCTATAGTGTCTGAAATAGCCGGTACGACCAGAGACACTATTGAAGAATCACTAAACATCAAAGGTATTCAATTTAGACTGATAGATACAGCGGGTATTCGAGCAGCTCAAAATAAGATAGAGCAAATCGGTATCGGAAAGACACTAGAGAAAATGTTGGAAGCCAAAGTGGTGATTTATGTTTTTGATGTACTAAGTTCTTCTCCGGCTGACTTAAAGGAGGATATTGAAAAATTTCTAAGTGCAAGTAAAAAGTTGACCCGTGGTAGTAAGCAAATATTTGTGGCCAACAAAATGGATTTGGATCCATACACTAAACCAGAAGATTATTATTCTGAAGGCCTCATTTCAAAAGAAAATTTGATTCCCATTTCTGCCCTTAACAAAATGAATATTGAATTTCTGAAAGACATGCTTTATCATACTGTTGTGCAAAATCCAGCTTCCACAGATCAAAGTATTGTCAGTAATATTCGACATCAAAATGCGCTTCATGAAGCTAACAAGTCATTGGATACTGTGCTCCAAGGGTTGTCCACATCTGGTATGACAGGAGACTTAATTGCATTAGATATACGTCAAGCGCTGTATCATTTAGGATTGATAACAGGGGAGGTGTCTACGGATGATTTGTTGGATAGTATATTTACTCGGTTTTGTATAGGGAAGTGATTTGGGGCGAGCCACACCCGAAAATGGGGTGGCCGAGCTGTCCGTTCCTACCTCGCAAAGAAAAATTGCGAGGTACCACTACCATCTCTTAGCCCTACGCGGCTTCGCCTTGTCGAGCTTTCCTGCCAGCCGGCAGGCAGGGTCGCCTATGGCGAGTCGCGAAATATAAATTTAATTGAAAAATGATTCATTAAACGATTATTCCTTCACCTTTATCTCCACCCTGCGATTCAATGATTGATGCTTTTCGGTAGTAGCATTTGGATAGCGCATCTCGTAATTTCCGTAGCCTTGGTAGTCAATTCTTGTGGAATCAATATCGTTTTCAATAAGATATTCATACACCAGTTTGGCACGACGTACGGATAAGTCAAAATTCCAAGAGTCTTTGGATACGGGAGGGCTATTGGGGTGATTAACGTGTCCGGCGATTTCAATATTGAGGCTGTCATTGACTTGCATAAACCTGAGCACCTTGGGTAACTCAGGCTCGGAAATGGGAAGCAGAACTGCCTTGTTCCCAACGTAATACAATTTATTTATATCTGCTGTGGCACCCGGTCTTGCTGGAGGGAGAGGGAATTGAAAAATATTCTTCTTCTTTCTAGAAGTCTTGACCATTTTGGTGTCGAAAAAATAACCTTTGGAATATACGTCTATCCCCATGACTGTTTCATCTGGCACTAGTCGCTCAAACTTTCCATTGGGAAGGGTAGGGAATGAATCTCTTTCTGTCTTCGTATGAATTACGATATTGCCTTGAATAGGCTCACCAGTTTCTTTATCTACCAAAGTTCCAGATATAGTAGTCATCGGAATCTTTTCATACAGATGGATACTAGCTCTGCGGTTTAATTGTCTACCTACGTCGGAGAAATTATCTTCTACGGGTCGACCTTCTCCCCAATGCGCCATTTCAATCCGACTTGTATCGGTAATGCCATTTTGCAGTAGCCATTTCTTTACACTATTAGCCCGATTGGCAGATAAGATTAGGTTGCTCTCTAGGCTTCCCATAGAGTCGGTATGGGCTTCAATATTGATAAAATACGCACCCCCGCTGCTGTTCGCCTTTTGTACAATGGTTTGCAAAACTGTATCATCATCTAATTTTAATTCAAATTCGCCAGAATCAAAATATACATCTCCTTGAAAAAGTACTAGGGTAGAGTCGAATGCACTTCCTTGGGTAAGTGCGTTTTGGTAAATGCTTAATAGCAGAAACAATAATATATATGTAGGCTTAATAGAGGTCAAAATTTAAATTTATGGTCTAAAGAACTAAGTGATCAAATTTACTAAAGCAAGCTCTTTTATTAATAATGCGATTCAATAAAAAAGAAACGATATTATACCTATAAAAGTACAAAGCTTACATTCTGTGTATCCTGAGCCTGTTAATTAGAGAGTGTGCCACAAAACTTATTTCATGCGTTTCGCGACCTGCTGCAGGCAGCAAAGCTCGACAAGGCGGAGCCGCGTAAGAAGCTAGGGATAGAAGTGGGGCCGCTTCTTCGCAGCAATAACGGAGAGCCCGACACCAGCCGTTTTTCACGGCAAGGTGGAGCTCCCAAAAAGGTAAATAAAATCTGTTTCTTTTTCTTGACTGCTAGCTGATTAAAATAGCACTTAGAGGTAATGTATTTAAATATTTAAGCTGTATAGGCCATGCCTAACCAGTCCGCTACACAAGCTGGCTTTTCCTCATCTTCAATTTCAAATACAATCTGCATTTTATATTTTACACTATTTGCATCTTTTTGCTCATAATCTAGAATGGATATTCGACCTCGTATACGAGAATCCACAGGTGTGGCATTCATGAAACGGACTTTATCAAATCCATAATTTAGCCCAAAAGTAATATCAGAGATCTCCATAGTTGCGTATGCAAATTTAGAAGCGTAAGACAGCACCATGAATCCATGTGCTATAGTTTTTTTATAAGGTGACTCCTTTGCTGATCTTTCTGGATCGATATGTATCCATTGTTCGTCCCCAGTTAGTTTTGCAAATTTATTAATTGATTCTTGATCTATAGTCATCCATTCTGTTAGGCCCACTTCTTTTCCGACATGTTCCTGAAGATTAACGAGATGTTTGAATGTAGTTTTATATGGTTTATCTGTCATAGGTATGAAATTTTTATTAGTGTACATTATTAACCTGCTATCATATAACTGCCATCAGCAGTAAATGACTGACCTGTGCAATAACTTGCTGCTTCAGAAGCTAAAAAGACAGCCAAACCTGCCATTTCATCTGGTTCGGCAGGCCTTCCACTAGGAATATTTCCAATGAATTTTTCTAAGATTTTTTCATCTTGCCACAGCGCTGCGCTAAATTTCATTTTTATCAAACCAGGACAGATAGCATTGGAGCGAATTCCATTTCGCCCCCACTCTTTAGCCTGACTTTTGGTAAGCATAATCAAAGCTGCTTTACTGACACTATACAAACTAAGTTTATAACTCGGTTTTTGTCCTTCAATCGAAGCTATATTTATGATAGATCCTCCACCTCGTTCGACCATACTATCATGAC
Organism: uncultured Saprospiraceae bacterium; assembly: GCA_964458675.1. GTDB lineage: Bacteria > Bacteroidota > Bacteroidia > Chitinophagales > Saprospiraceae > JALZVN01. The sequence continues at coordinate 1,069 of CAYWOZ010000241.1, read as the reverse complement.
ACAGATTGGCTAACGTAAAACATGCTTTGACATTGACATTCATTATTTTTTCAAAAACATCGCCACTTGTATTAGTTAATTTTTCGTAAAGTGGATTTGTAGCAGCATTATTCACTAGTATATCCACTCCGCCATATTTCTCAATGGTTTTGTCCACCAAGTTTTTCAATTGCGCATCATCACCAACATGGCAAGCAAGACCAAGTGCTTCTAAACCATCCTTTTGGAAACTTGCTGCCACTGCATCAACTGCGTCTTGTTTTCTGCTACTGATAATAACTTTGGCACCATGTTCTGCAAAACCACGGGCGATTGATTCTCCAATACCTTTGCTACTACCCGTGACAATGGCAACCTTTCCAGAGAGGTCAAATTTTGACTTAATTCTATTCATTATTATTTTTTTAGATGCTTTGACTAATCTCATTCAGCATTTTCAATTTTATTATTGATTTGGTTAAATAGGGTAGGCTCCACCATTTGAATGCAAGGTCACACCATTTACGAATTGACCTTCCTTCGAAGCGAGGAATAAATATGCATAGCCCATATCCTCTGGGGTACCAATACGTCGAATTGGAATCATTCGGATACCAGCGTCAATAACTTCTTGTGGCATGCTGTCTGTCATAGCAGTTTTGATAAAACCAGGTGCAACGCAATTTACAGTAATTCCATGTTTACCAACTTCTCTACAAAGAGATCTCGTGAAACCTTGGATGGCTGCTTTTGATGCAGCATAATTGGTTTGACCAAATGCACCCAGCATTGCGTTTACTGGAGAGGCAGAAATAATTCGTCCATATTTTGCATCTATCATATAAGGCAAAACAGCCTTAGATGTAACGAATAAACTATTGACATTTACGTTTATGACTGAGTTTCATTCTTCTATAGACATTTTTAAAAAGGAACGGTCACGGATAATTCCTGCATTATTAATTAGGATGTCTATTCTTCCATGCTTTTCCATGATTTCTGCGACTGCTGAATCTGTGGACTCCTTTAAAGTGACATCTACCTTTTGGTAGAATATATTTCCACCTTCTTTGCTTATTTCATCTATGAC
>CAYWOZ010000240.1:0-4975 GCA_964458675.1 uncultured Saprospiraceae bacterium | reverse complement strand
TGTAGAAATAATAGGATTAATTGGTAAAACAGGGCATTAATAAGCGGCCAATTCTTGAAGCTTAGTTCTAAACCTATCTTTTGGCAAGAAATTCTTTTCTAAGTCCGCATCAAAAGGTACGGGTGTATTCAAGCTAGCACATCGCATCACAGGTGCATCCAAGTGTTGAAAGAGATGCTCATTGATATACGCAGAAATATCTGCTCCAATCCCACCTTGCATAATATCTTCATGCAAGACTAAGACCTTGCCTGTGCGTAGTACACTGTCTTCAATAGATTCCCAATCAATTGGATTTAGAGTTCGCAGATCCAAAATTTCTACATCAAGGTTCAATTCTTCTACAATTTCCTTAGCCCAATGGACGCCCATACCGTATGTGATAACACTCACTTCCGAGCCTTGTCTAACTACATTAGCTTTACCAATAGCTACTGTATAGTACCCCTCTGGAATTTCTTCAGACAAACTTCTGTACAGCGCTTTATGCTCAAAAAATAGCACTGGGTTAGGATCTTCAAAGGCAGCTAGTAAAAGTCCTTTTGCATCATATGGAGAAGAAGGGAACACTACTTTTAGTCCTGGTGTATGTGTAAACCAAGCTTCATTGGTTTGAGAATGATAAGGTCCGGCTGCTACACCCGCACCAGCAGGCATACGGATTACTGTATTGGATTGCTGGCCCCATCTATAATGCGACTTAGCGTGGTTGTTCACAATCTGGTTGAAACCGCAAGTCACGAAATCTGCGAACTGCATTTCTACCATAGATTTAAGGCCCTTTATACTCAAGCCTAATGCAATACCTAAAATGGCGCTTTCGCATAAAGGTGTATTTCGGACTCTCCCCTTTCCATACTTTTCCAGAAAGCCTTCTGTGATTTTGAAAACACCACCATAGTCTGCAATGTCTTGTCCCATCAAAACCAAATCTTCATGATAATCCATCGCAAGATCTAATGCATCTGAAATGGCATCTACAAATCGCTTCTCCGTTTTATCTTCTTTTTTTGAAATCGTATCAACGGATTTGTGATTCGCATAGACATCCATTAGCTCGTATTGTGTTTCCACATTTACTTTTGGCTGACTATCTGCAATCTCCAGAGCATCATTAATTTCTTGTTTGACATCCTTAGTTAAATGTTCAATTTGCGTATTGGTAAGGATACCCAATTCTAATAGATACGTTTCGAAGTTTTTAAGTGGATCTTTTTGTCCCCATTCTTCCAATAGTTCTTTTGGGACATATTTTACACCAGAGGCTTCCTCATGTCCACGCATTCTGAAAGTGTTGCACTCTATGAGAATAGGCTCCGGATTTTCTCTTATTTCTGCTGACAATTTAGCAATAGTCTGGTATACTTCTAAAACATTATTTCCATCTATAGTAAGAGAGCGCATCCCATAACCCAATCCACGATCAGATAATTTCTCACATCGATATTGTTCTGACACTGGAGTAGATAATCCGTAACCATTGTTTTCTATCACAAAGATTACTGGAAGTTGCCAAACTGAAGCAACATTTAAGGCTTCGTGAAATTCTCCTTGACTTGTTCCACCTTCTCCAGTGAACACAAGGGAGCAATTTTTTTCTTCTTTTAATTTATGTGCCAAAGCGACACCACTCGATAATGAAAGTTGAGGGCCCAAGTGGGAAATCATTCCCACTATATTATAGTCCATTGTTCCGAAGTGAAAAGAGCGATCACGGCCTTTAGTGAAACCTAGCATCTTTCCTTGCCATTGGCAAAATAAATTTTCTAGAGGTACTTGTCGAGTAGTAAATACACCAAGGTTTCTATGCATAGGAAACACAACTTCTTCTGTCTTCATAGCAGATGTACAGCCTACAGAAATAGCCTCTTGTCCAATCCCAGAAAACCATTTCGAAATTTTCCCTTGTCTCAATCGAATCAACATCTTCTCCTCTACCAATCTTGGCTTGAGTAGATTTTTATATAAATCTAATAGCGTAGAATCGCTCAGTTGAGCTTTATCATATCGAATCGGACTAGTTATATTCATTGAATACCTTAATTTGATTGATGTATACTATACTTAATTCTTATTTTACGTATTCTGGAGTAAATGGTCTAATAATTAGTAAGAAAATTATTAGCTATAAATTGGGTCAAAAACCCCACAAAGTAGCCTAAATAAACTTGAAACGGGGCATGTGATTTCAATAAAAGCCTTGATGTGCCTACCATTCCTGTAAATAATATAACCAGCATCAATAGGGTTCGTGTCGACATAGTGACAACTCCTAAGCTCCCTAAGCTAATCATTAAATGATCAAATTCTAAGTTTTGCATACTAATCACTACTATCGCCAAAAACCCAGCAATAGCTACTGCATGAAGACTTATCTTAGTAAAAAGATTTATAATAAAAGACACCCATAAGGCTATTGTTGCTCCCAATATGAATGAAGACAGTAGCAAAGGGCTGTGATTTGGTGTCTTGACTAAGAACACCGCCAGACCAATATAAAATATACCAGTAACTATAAATGGAATAATCCGATCCTGTCTTTCTTCTAATTCTATAGATTTGATAAAATCTAATTGTCGAAGCATTAAAAGTGAAAAAGCTGGTAGTAAAAAAGTAGATAAAAACACTTGGAGTAAGATAATCTCATTTCCCCATATATGGTTCACTCCAAACATAAAGGGATTGATAGCCAATAGAGTAACTAATACATAGCTCGGTATCAGCAATGGATGGAACAAAACTGAAATGGTATACGCTAATGTTTTAGTCATTTCAATTTAATTTCGAGATCGGAAGGTTCTTCGCTCTGTCTTTAGCATTGAAGCAACCTCATCAATATACACCTCAACTCTTCTATTGGTGGCCCTCAACTCTTCATTAGAATTATCATTCACCGGTTGTTCTGCACCATATCCGACAGTGGTCAGTCGTACAGGTTTGATTCTCTTTTTGTACACCAAGTAATCCTTAATCGCTTCCGCTCTTTTTTGAGATAACTCCATTAAGTCTTCCTCTTTTCCTTGGTTATCTGTATGCCCTTCTATGGTGATATACATATTGCCATTCTTATTTAAGAATTGCGCCAACTCGTCTAATGCACCAAAAGACTCACTTTTGATTATTGGTTTTGATTGCTTGAAGTAAATAGGTTTCAAATTGATCTTTGTTCCTTTTTCCATCGGTTCTAGACTTAGATCAATAGAGTAATCTTTGAGATAAACATAATCTTTCTTGAAAGAGATAGAAACTTTTTGGCTAATATGGCCATCCTTTACGGCCTTGATATCATAGGTATTCCCTTTAGACAATTCCATACTGTAAAACCCATCTCTAGAGACTAGAATTTCCTCATAGTTTTCGGAATCGGAATATGCTCTCAATATCTTGACATCTTCTATAAGGTCTTCGTTCTTCGGGTTCATCACTTTACCCTTGACTGTGACCGTTTCTTTAAGTGGTTTTTCTATACGTACTCTAAAGATATCGCTCGTTCCATCTCGCTTGGAAGAAAGATAAAGGAATCCAGAATTGATATCAAAAAATGGTTGACTATCATCAGAGTCACTATTAATAGGCGCTTCCAATGGCTGCGGTTCAGTCCAATCCGTCCAAGAACTATTGATTCTCTTAGAGAAATAAATATCGTTTCCTCCGTACCCTCCAGGTCGATTGGAAGAAAAATATAACGTGCTCTTATCTATAGTCAGGTAAGGAGTCGTCTCTCTATATTTAGAATTGATGTTAGGACCCAAATTCACAGGTTCACTCCAAGAAAAATCTCCAGTGCGTGCACTCATGTATAAATCATTATTTCCACTTCCATCATTTTTCTGAAGTGTCATGATGATAACATTACCATCGGTACTCATAGTCAATCCTACATCTGTTCCTTCATTGTTATAGTTTGATATGAACATAGGGTATGGAAATGACCAGCCATTGTTTTCTTTGTAGACCATGGAATAGCCTTTCCCCATTCCGCCATCAGGACTAAACTGATTAATAACGACCATAGCCCGATTATCAGGGGTGATAGCACAAACACTATTTGGCAAAGCATTGTTGAGCGGAAAACCAGGATGAGAAACCACATCAAAGTTTTCATTATTTGCATAAGCAATCCAAATATCCTGGTTGAATAATGACTTATCTGGATTCTTTACATTATATCCAGCAATACTTGAATATATATTTTGAAGTCTTTTTTGATATGCCCTTCTCGAAAGCGTCTTGGAAAGATCAACATTGCCCTCAATAAGGGTTCGATTATAGCTTGGATATCCGCATCGAGTAAATGTCATGACTGAGCCCTCATGATTAAGGACTGGAGTTATTTCATCATATTTATCACTGTTAATCTTTTGGCTGAGTTTTTCAACGACCAATGCATCTTGACCAAAACTTGAATTGGTAAAGACACCGAGTAAAAAAAACATCCATAACAAACTCCTTCCGCGCATCAATCAATTAGTGTATAAGAATCCTTAACTTTTGTACGTCCCAAAAATACGAAACTTTGTTAAGAGACAAAAGGTTAATACCTGTATGATTATACGAGTTTAGGAGAATTTTAGTATGTTCTCTGACTAAAGAAGGCAATAATTCATATCAAGAATAAAATTTGACGTGAACTAAGTAAATCCAAGCATGTTATTTTAATAGATTGGCTTGATATTTGAATATTTCAAATGTATACCTCCCTCACAGACAGCTTGTATATATCAATTTAACGATATCGAAAATCACTTTTTATGAATACTTCAGATTTCACTAAGCTCAAAGGCTTACTATCAAAACTAGAAAATGCTACAGATAGAGCAGCGAAGGAAGATGGTTGTTTTAGAAAATATCATTCTAGTTCACTTAGCTCCATCAAATCGATGAGAGCTAACCTTAAAACCATAGAACATGGTCTAAGAACTGCAAAATTTATTGCTCCAGAAGAGCCAGAAATTGCAGTAGAAGGTTCCGCTAG
>CAYWOZ010000239.1:0-4992 GCA_964458675.1 uncultured Saprospiraceae bacterium | reverse complement strand
TGTACATGTCCACTTGAGGCTTGATTTCTGTCTTCTTAGCATTGGTTCTCTTATTAATCCAAGCCATGTCGATTTCATTATCGAAGTGTCCAATGTTACAAAGGATAGCTTGATCTTTCATCAGCTTGAAGTGTTTCTCTGTAACTACATCCTTGTTACCAGTAGCAGTCACTACGATATTTGCTCTTGGGATAGCGTTCTTCATCTTCTTTACTTCGAAGCCATCCATTGCTGCTTGCAATGCACAGATAGGATCTATCTCTGTAACGATAACTCTACATCCTGCTCCTCTCAATGAAGCTGCAGAACCTTTTCCTACATCACCATAACCAGCGACAACTGCTACCTTACCAGCCATCATCACATCTGTTGCTCTTCTGATCGCATCTACACAAGATTCTTTGCAACCATACTTGTTGTCAAACTTAGACTTGGTTACAGAGTCGTTTATATTGATAGCAGGAAGTGCAAGTGTTCCATTTCTCATTCTTTCGTACAGTCTATGCACTCCAGTAGTAGTCTCTTCACTCAAGCCTTTGATACCAGCAATCAATTCTGGATTATCATCCAATACCATATTAGTCAAATCACCTCCATCATCAAGAATCATGTTCAATGGCTTACCGCCTTTGAATCCACGAAGTGTCTGGTCGATACACCAGTTGAATTCTTCCTCATTCATACCTTTCCAAGCGTAAACAGGCACACCAGACTTTGCTATTGCAGCAGCAGCGTGATCTTGGGTAGAGAAGATATTACAAGAAGACCAAGTCACTTCTGCTCCCAACTCTACAAGCGTCTCGATTAAGACTGCAGTTTGGATAGTCATGTGAAGGCAGCCAGCTATTCTTGCTCCTTTTAATGGCTTCTTCTTTCCGTACTCTTTTCTAAGAGACATAAGGCCTGGCATTTCATGCTCGGCAATTTGGATTTCTTTACGACCCCAATCAGCAAGATTGATGTCTTTTACTTTGTACTTAGTCTTAGTACGTGCTTTAGTTGCAGGCATATTTAATTTGGTTTATAAATTTTTTTAAACGGTTTTCTACTAAATCGTGCGCAAAGGTACAGTATTATTTAGTCTTAGACAAAAGGGGAAGAATGGTATAAAAGGCTTATCAATAAGGAATTATTTAATCCTGTCTATAGAATTCATTAAATAGCTTTTTGGGTGAGGGATAGAAGTGATATGAGCAGACTAGATAGCAGAGTGAAGCTCCCTATCAGGTAGCTGAGCGATGGAGCGAAGATGTATGATAGGGAATAGCTGAACCTGCTAGATGGTCTGCGAATACAAACGAATAGCCCGACCTACATTGTCGTTTTTTACGGCAATGTAGGTCACCCCCTTATCATTAATTTAACGTCTACTATAGTTAGGAGACTCCTTGGTAATCACTACATCATGCGGATGACTTTCTATAATACCCGCTCCAGTGATTTTGACAAATTGAGCGTTGTGAATCGCCTTGATATTATCGGCACCGACATAGCCCATACTCGCTCTTAGTCCTCCAATATATTGAACCATGATTTCAGAAAGATGCCCTTTGTACGGAACTCTTCCTTCTATGCCTTCTGGTACCAGTTTTTTGATGTCGTCCTCCACATCCTGGAAGTATCTGTCCTTAGATCCAATCTGCATAGCACCGATAGAACCCATACCTCTATAGGTCTTAAATTTTCTACCTTCATATATAATAGTCTCTCCAGGTGCTTCTTCTACGCCTGCGAATAAGGACCCTGCCATGATTGTGCTCGCTCCTGCTGCTAAGGCTTTCGAAATATCTCCTGTGTAACGGATACCGCCATCCCCAATGATAGGTACTCCAGTGTGCTTGATCGCATGCGCTGCATACATAATCGCGGATAGCTGCGGTACACCTACTCCTGCGACAACGCGTGTGGTACAAATACTACCAGGACCTACACCCACCTTCACTGCATTGACACCTGCTTCTACAAGTGCGAGTGCACCTGCGCCCGTAGCCACATTACCAGCTATTATTTGCAGATTTGGGAAAGCGGCTCTGACTTTTTTGACGCTATCTATCACTCCTGCTGAGTGGCCGTGTGCGGTATCAATAGTGATTACATCCACGTCTACCGCCGTAAGAGCACTGACACGATCAAGCATATCATTAGTCACTCCAACAGCTGCTCCCACTACAAGACGACCGTAGTTGTCCTTGCATGAGTTAGGGAAGTTTTGCACCTTCATTATATCTTTGAAGGTGATTAATCCTACGAGCTTCCCATCTTTGTCGATGACTGGAAGCTTTTCTATTTTATTTTTTTGAAGACTTTCTTTGGCTTGTTCTAGGGTAGTTCCTATAGGTGCTGTAACCAAATTTTTGCTAGTCATCAATTCTGACACCGGCTGCTTGAAATTGGTCTCAAAACGTAAATCCCTATTGGTTAATATCCCAATCAACTTTTCTTGATTATCGGTGATGGGGATACCACCTATTTTATGCTTAGTCATCAAAGCTAAGGCATCTGCTAAGGTGGAGTCTACTTTTAGAGTAACAGGATCCAAGATCATCCCACTTTCTGACCGCTTCACGGAGCGAACCATTTCAGCTTGAGCTTCAATAGACATGTTTTTATGGATCATGCCTATACCTCCTTGACGAGCGATAGCTATGGCGAGATTGTTTTCGGTCACCGTATCCATGGCTGCAGAAACGATAGGAACATTGATGCGAATATCAGTAGTCAATTGAGTAGAAATATCCACTTCCCTAGGCAACACCTCGGAGTGCGCAGGAACTAATAGGACATCATCAAAAGTAAGTGCTTCTGGAATGGCCTTAGCAGTGAGGCCGTTCTTAGTAGAAAGGTTTTTTAAAGTATTTACGTTTTCCATGCGTAAAATTACAAATTTTCTCTTTATTTGATAACTAAGAACCTAATTAAGTACTATAATAACATGTTAGAACAGAAAGACGACGAATATTTTATGAAGCAGGCTTTTGCGGAGGCGCAAAAGGCATTTGAAGATGGGGAAGTGCCTGTCGGTGCTGTCGTGGTATGTCAGGGACAAATCATTGCAAGAGCGCATAATCAAACGCAGTTATTGGATGATGTCACCGCCCATGCGGAGATGGTCGGAATCACCACTGCGACCTCGAATGTGGGCTACAAGTATCTCAATAACTGTACTTTATACGTGACACTTGAGCCTTGCGTGATGTGCGCTGGAGCTTTATTTTGGGCCAAATTGGGCAAATTAGTTTATGCCGCTAGCGATGAAAAGCAAGGCTATAGCAGGTATGCTGATTTGCTGCATCCAAAGACTAAAGTAGTCCAGGGCCCTTTGGCAGAAGAGTCCAAGAAGATATTGCAAGACTTCTTTCAAGCGAAACGCAAAAAGAGCGGCTAGTTTTTACATCAGCCACTCTAATAGTTTTCTCATAGTACGCTGTACTATGTATTATTATGCGATAGCTCAAAAAAATTTATGGTATAAATTTTTTTTGAGTAAATATCATTTACATCTTTTATCCACCATTTGAGCCCTTCTTACTGGCTACATTTGGCTTGCTAGTAAATTCGTCCTCTGCTCTAAATATATTGAGCTTTTCCTCTTCATCACCCATCTTGAAAGTCACAGAATATTTTCCTGTTTTTTCATCCTTCAGATTGATTTCGAATTCATTTAATCCTTCTTCTAGATTTCTAGTGGTATTGAAGATGACATCTCCCTTATATGATTTTAAGGTATACTCCATCTCGCCTGCACTAAAAGCATTAATACTTACGTAAAAATTCTCTTTTACAGCAATGTCACTAAAATCTGCAATCATGAAATTGTTCGTCAATTTCTTCTCCACTCTTACTAGCGGTGTGATACTTTCTGTACCATCTTTGTCTGCTTGACGCAATCTGTAAAATACAGTTTTGTCAGTTACTTGAATATCCATAAAACGATAAGTAATCTCCTCACTAGAAAATCCTGCAGCTTCTATATCTGCTAGACTTTCAAAGTCGACTCCGTTGATGGATTTTTCTACATAAAAGGCCTTACTATTTATCTCTGACGAAGTAGTCCAAGATAAGAAGTTACCAATTTCGAATTCTTCTGAGTTTACTGTTAAGGTCTCAGAATATTCTACTGCGGCTTGTGTCATAAAAGGTACACAAATCATTAGCCCCAAATATAGCATTCGGGGGAAGGATACTTTTTTTAGATGCTTTGCTATCATTCCTTCCGGGTTTAAATTAGTTATATAATAATGACAATATGCGCTAGAAAAGACCTCTATTTTTATAAGTTTGGATGTTTTTGTGACGTTAAAATGGAGTTAACTCTCGGTTAAACAGTATTAATGCTGTGGCTTTCAGTCGTTATTGTGTATATATTGTTTTTACAATTAATGTATTGAGTTTTTAGAGTAGACTCAACTATTCACTTTTTAAATCTAATAGATATGAAAGCATCACAAATCATCTTCATTTTTGCCATAGCTGCAATGATGTTCAACTGCAGCCCTAGATTAAGCCCATTCACGCAGGATTTACAAGAAGAAAACAGCTGGTCCGAACGAGAGCTGAGTAAGATACAATTCTACGTGTCTCGAGATATAGTATTATATAGAGATTTCAAATCAGGGGAATCCAAGATAGAAGACGGAAAGGTCAAAGTAGTCAATGGGCGCAAGGTCGAAGAAGTAATTATCTCCAAGGGTACACCTGGTGTGATGGTTCTCAATCCCAAAAGTGACAGAATCGCGGTCTCTTTTGAAGGAGGCAACGATGATCGATTCTTAATGTTTGGCCCCAATCCTAAGTTTGGTGACAAATATGTACTCCTTGCTAAAGAATGGAAAAAAAGAGGCGGGACGATTACCTATGACGGACGCTCCTATTTTACAGATTCCTCAAGTGCGTATTCGGCTTTGATGATAGACCTCAAAAAGATCAAAAAGACAAAGGTTGAGTCCACTCCGAAAATACAGTCAATAGATTATAGAGATAAGAAAGAGTAAA
>CAYWOZ010000238.1:0-5099 GCA_964458675.1 uncultured Saprospiraceae bacterium | reverse complement strand
TAAATATTTATAATGTTAAATATTTACTTAATTTAGAGTCTAATAAACCATAGAATAATGCTTCATACCAAATCTAAATTTATCTTAATTTCATTGTTATGTATTGGCTTTTTGTTCAGTTGCGAAAGCGAGAGCAAAGTCTTTATTGGAGAATGGCAAGACTCAAGGAGTCCTGAAAATGTATGGGAGATTAAAAAAGAAGGTTCTTTATTCAAGGGAAGGCGAATCAGCGGAAAAGATTTTTATAAATACGAAAGTGAGGAGTGGAGTTTTGAAATAGGAGAGGGTGGATTTCCTACCCTAATGCCCAAAACTGAAGGTGGCAGTACTATTACTTTTCAAGCCAAACAAAATCGCTTTCTTAGGAATCCTCCTGGGCGAACCTACGTAAAAGTAGTAAAAGAAGAAAAAAGATGATTAAAACTTATATAGGAGCTGTATTTTCTACTGACTGCGATGAACTTGGACAAATGCACGTTCGGAATTATGTTGGTAAATTTGAGGAAGCAACACGTCAATTGATTGGAAGTATTGGTTTCACTCCTGAATACATGAGAGATAATGATAAGTACATAGTATCCGTAGAGCATCATATCAAATACATCAACGAACTACTACCAAAAGATCTGATTATTATTGAGTCTAGGGTATTAGAAGTTTCTAAACGATCTTTTAAGTTCTTTCATCGAATGATTAATTCTCAGACACGTATAGTTGCAGCAGAAATGGTAATCATTGCGGTACATGTTGATGTCAACACAAGAAAATCTAGTGTTATTCCTTCAGATATTGCCAATAAGATAGTCACCCATATTGCAGAACACGATCATTAAACCTAAGATTTCTAAGTGATAAAGACGACTGTAAATGAGCTGAAGAAGTGGTCTAGAGTCTTAGCAAAGATTAAGGTTAGTAAATCATTTAAAGACTGCCCTGATCCAAACACTCCAGATTATGATAATCATAATACTTGGTTAGCACATCCAAGCAAAAAGAGTAAAGTCACGCTCAGACCTTTGGACATTGAAGAAAATGTCGTCAATGAAGTTCCTACCTTTTTTATTCACCCAACTTCCTATTTTGGAGGAAGCAATTGGAATGCGGAAATAACTGATCCTCGTTCTAGACAGCTTATAGAAGAGCTTGTATTGCCAGGTCAGGCTGGGGTATTCAATCATCTTGGAGAAGTATATGTACCAATATATAGGCAAGCCACTTTTTATGCTTTTCTAGTTGGATCAAATGATGCTCATGCTTCACTCGAATTGGCCTATTCGGATGTAGCTCGAGCCTTTGATAAGTTTTTAACGGAGATTGAAAATCAGCCATTTTTTATTGCTGCACATAGTCAAGGGTCACTGCTTGGAATACGCTTACTCGCTGAAAAAGTGGAGTCCAATGAAGTACTGCGAAAACGATTAGTGGCAGCGTATTTGCCAGGCTACAAAATTCCTCAAGTAAAGTTCAAAAAAGAGTTTCAGTTTATAAAGCCCGGCACGAAGCCTGACCAAGTACATTGTGTCTTGGCATGGGATACTTTTTTGGCAGGTCTTAATCCTTTACATCATATCGATAATGCTAGCATCTGGATGCAGGAAGGTGGCGGCACCTACAAAAAAAGAATGGCCTACTTACCTTTATGTATTAACCCAACAACTTGGGATATCGATAGGCCAGAAGGCAAGGCTATGCATAACCTAGGAGCTGTAATCAACGAATATAAGCGAGAACCGTTTGAGTGGGCTGAAGTAGCCGGCGCCAAAGTGTCTGGAGTAATTACCCATCATTTAAATGCGCCTGTCTCGGGACTTCTTACCACTAGAGTAGGGATTGGCAATTTACTCTACATCTCTAAACCCAATGGTAGAATATACAATATAGGTAAATTACCTGGTGGAAATTATCATGTATATGATTATGCTTTTTTTTATATGGATATTCGTGCCAATGCGAAGCTTCGTTGGGAAAAATATAAATCCTTATATTTGACTTAATGAAAGAGTACCCTCTCATACCCAGATCAAAATCACTAAAACGAGTTTTCACTTTTGTACATGATCCTATCCCTGTAATGTATGAATATATAGAGGAGTACGGAGATACTTTTTATCTATACCTTGGAGGAGTTAAAAAAGGCTTAGTCACTTCAAATCCAAAGATCATAAGGCATGTGATGCAGAAGAATCATAGGAACTATGAAAAGTCTGAAATACAGACCAAGCTTTTAGCGCAGTATATCGGAAAAGGCTTGCTCACAAGCGAAGGAGATTATTGGCTGAGACAAAGACGTTTGATTCAGCCAGGCTTTCATAAGAATAGAATCAAAAATCTAGTAAACCTCATACAAGAAGTAGTGGATACTCATTTGGAAGAACTAGAGGAAGACAGGGGAAAGATGATTGACGTATATCCTAAGATGATGGAGATTGCTTTTAGAGTGATAGGAAATGCACTTTTTAGTTCTGCTGCCACGGATGAAGAATTGGATAAAATAGAATCTGCCATTTTTCAGGTACAGCAATTTATTATCAGAAGAGTAAGGCAACCTTTTTTTCAACCTTGGTATTATATCAATGGTGAAATGAAGAAGTATAAAAACCTCGCCGCAGATATAGAACAAGTTGTTACAAACATAATCCGAAATAGGCAAAAGCTTAGTGAGCAACCAGATGATCTTCTAGGTATGCTCATCAATACCCGCTATGAAGATACTGGAGAGCCTATGTCGGAAGAGCAGCTCTTATGGGAATCCAATATTCTCTTTGTTGCAGGGCATGAGACTTCGGCTAATGCACTGAGTTGGATGCTTTATTTATTGGCTAAGCATAAAACGGCAGCCGCTAAATTAAAGCAAGAAATAGCAGATAGCCTAGACGATCAAGAATTGAGTTTTGAAGTCTTGATGAAAATGCCGTACCTCAATGCAGTCATTCTTGAGACGATGCGTATGTATCCTCCCGCTTGGATATCTGATCGAGTGTCCAAAGGAAACGATGAAATAGATGGATATGAGATTTCAAAAGGAACCTTGGTGATTTCATTACTATTTCATTCTCATTATAGAAATGAAGATTGGGATGACCCTACTCAATTCAAACCCGAGCGATTCTTAGATGTCAAAAACCCTAACGCTTTCTTTCCTTTCGGAGCGGGACCGAGAATGTGCATCGGGAATAATTTTGCTATGTTAGAGATGCAGATTTTTCTTGTCCAATTTTTCAAGAAGTTTAATGTAGATATAGATACGCAAACAGATGCTACATTTGAAGCGCTAATTACGCTCAAACCTAAAAATGGTATCAAGTTACAACTTTCATAAATTGACCCAAGAAGAACTCTTTTTAAAATTTAGCGATACACTTTTGCCCATTTATGGAGATGGTGAACTACGAAGTATTTGTCGGATTCTCTTTGAGGATTTAGTTGTGAAACCTGATTTTGAAATGTCGCAATTACCGATAATAAAAGCACGCTTAAAAAATCAAGAACCAGTTCAATACATATTAGGAGAGGCTGATTTTTATAGTCTCAAGTTTAAGGTGAGTCCTGCTGTTCTTATTCCTCGCCAAGAGACAGAAGAGTTGATAGCGTTCTTTCGACAAAAAGAAAAGAAAAGTAGTGATGCTCAAATACTAGAAATTGGCACCGGCAGTGCTTGTATTCCGATTACTATAAAATACAGTCATCCTCGTGCGAAGATTACCGCCATAGATGTAAGTAAAGAGGCCTTAGAAATAGCCCAGTTTAATGCTGATAGACATCAACAAAAAATCAAGTTACGAGAGTTTGATTTTTGTGATCAAAGCGTATGGCCTATCCTGGATGTATTTGATGTGATTATCAGTAATCCGCCATACATAGGGCAGGAGGAATCAGAGAAGTTAGAGCAAAATGTAATCGCTTATGAACCACATATCGCACTCTTTTCGCCCGTCAAGGATGCGAATTATTTCTATAGGCTGATATACAAATTTTCTAAAGCACAGCTAAACCCTGGAGGCCGAGTTTATCTTGAACTCAACGAGTATAATGCCCTAGAAGTGAAGGCTATTTTTGAACAAGAGAATTTTAGTGAAGTAGATATTGTGAAGGATATCCATGGTAAGGATAGGATGTTATTTGCGAGGAAAGAATTGTAGAATATAAATGTCTCTTTAGACAGAAACTTAAGTGTGTTCATTTAACACCACAGATACCAAATCCAACTCCACTTGCACAAAAAAGGCACCTAAGAAAATCTAATTTTCTTAGGTGCCTTTATATATGTTAGAGCAGTCTTAAGTGTCATAAGTGTTTCCACACACCTAAGCCTAGATCTCTTACGACTTCGCTTTAGGTTTCTTCCAATTTTGATTCAAAGAACGCAAAATCAGATAACCAAGACTATTAGTAGAGTTTTCAGAGTTTGACAAGATTACTACACCTGTATTCGTCTCCTTTACAAAACCAGCAAAGGCTTGGTGGCCACTTGTTGATCCAGCGTGTAAAATAATATTGTGATTTCTCTTTTGGATTATATGCCAACCTTTAGAAATAAAGTTATTCTTAGCCAATTCGGTTTCAAACATTGGTATATGCATATCCTCAAACGACTTTGCGAATTTATGCTCACTATCTCCCATATGAAGCTTCAAAAATGTCAGCATGTCATCCATAGTTGATTTCATACCTACAGAGCCTTTAAAGCTGCTGAATCTCCAAGGACGAGTCTTATTACCTAAAATATTGTATCCCAAAGAAAGACGCTCTTTTTGTTCTTCTGATAATCTTATAGTGGTATCCTCAAGGTCCATTTTATTAATCAATTTCTCGTTTAACACATCTTCAAATCTTTCACCTGTAATATTTTCGATAGCCATTTCTATCAAAGCATAAGGAACATGCGAATACTGATATCTATTTTCCTCATCCTCGATTGGATAGTAATTTTTATAAAACTCAGATAAATCACTTTTTGCATAATAAGCGTAAGGATTATTTGCTTCACGCTCACGCTTTCCAATTCCGTGTGGCAGGCGAGGAAAACCACCTGTATGCGTTATCGCTTCCAATAGGGTAATGTCCGTTTTGTCATTACTCATTGCTTTAGGCAAGTACTC
>CAYWOZ010000237.1:0-5101 GCA_964458675.1 uncultured Saprospiraceae bacterium | reverse complement strand
TTATCTCTTTCTAATCTTACCGCCTGATCCGTGATAAATAAATCTAGCCGTTCATCATTATGCACAAGCATGGTAGCATCTAAATCATTAACGATAAATCGTATTTTACCATCATAGGAATCAGAGGACCAGTATTCAACATTATTATGCGGCCAATCTCTATTAGAAAAAGCTAAATTGGAAATAACGTAGTCAGCGTATTGTTCGACATCTAAACGAGAAGCTACTTCCTGGAAGTCCAAGCTGTCTCTCAAATCCATAAGAAAAATATCGTTTACGAGTTCGTCAAAAACATTGGTTTCAGTTCGTTCGTTTACCGTACCGCGAGCAATTAAAACTTCATCCTCAGGGACATTGTATTTTCGTTCTACAAAGTGCTGATTGTTGTGCTCTCTCATACTATGTATGCCCCAGTAAATTCCATTAAGATATACTACAGCAAAGTTTCTACGCACATAGTCCGTATTGAGCTCTCCATCTATAATCTGATGAATCAAATCATCCATGATGCTAGCTCTACCCCATGGACCTACATCTAGGGTCCTAAGTGTAATTCTTTTGAATCGGTCTCCATAGTCTTCGCCCCAAAATGGATATTCAAAATGACTATTGCCATAATTTGACCTTGCATACAAGCGCATTGTTTTTTGAGGCTCTAGTCTTGTTCTAGCGCCACCTAATCGTATTCCTGCAGACTGGTCTAGCTGTAGATCACCAGCTGTATCAAAAAAGGAGGCGTGAATCGGGCGTTCCCAGTCGAGACTTTCTTGAAAGTAGTTTTCGGCATTTCCTTTTACGTATATCCCAGTTTCATCATCAAAAAAATCTCGCTCCTCTCCTACCAAAGAAATTATAGGTAAGGAATGTGGATTAGACGAAAGCCAAAAAGTTTGATTTAATACTTGACTTACTTTGACCTGACCACGGTACGCCACAGCACGCAATATAGCAGCCTTTTGAAAGTTTTGTGCAGGGGGCTCCCATTCATCAGAAGTTGATATGTTGGCAATATCTCCAGGGATGGCTTCTTCTATTCGAATACCTTCAATAGCATTATACAATCTACTATTCGTGTTTGGCAAACTCCCATCCAATGTGTAGTAGACTTCATCTCCAGGTAGCACATCAAGTAAGGAAAGCGCTAAACCGCCAGGATAAAAACCATTTGCTTGATTAGAACTAAGCGCATAAAGATCTCTTTCCTCCACTATCAATATATTTTCTTGGTTTGGAGTGGTCTGTGTAGAAACATTCCAGACCTCTATCTCCACTGGACTACGTGCGTAAGACTCATCTACTCCAAGTGAAGGAAATGAAATCCGCTGAACAATATCTCCATTCGGATTCTGAATTATGATCTCCTCTCCATCTCTATCTAGTTTAAAATTAGTATGCAATTCTCCCTCTTCCAGCTTGTCTTTGTCAGAAGCAAAAATAACAAGGTAATTGTTAGGGTTAATTTCAAAATCAGGAAATTCCCAAGAGGCATTGCTATCAGAAATAGTATAGTCTTTTAAATTTAAAACCGAAGAAGAAGCGTTGTATAGTTCTATCCAATCAGATGGCTCTCCATCGACATCTAAAATGGTGCTTTCATTATCAGCCATTAATTCATTGAGCAAAAGTTCGCCTTGCGCGAAAGTGTGCACAGTAGAAAGGCTAAGAAAAAAAATGAAACTCAATATTCGAACGGACATATCTATTGGCTATAAACTCTTCTAAAATTGAATTCCTAATTGGAAAGCAATAAAGTGATTGTCTAATTTATCGTTAACAGTATCACTACCATCAAATGGTTGAAAACTTAAATTTACTTGTCGAAGCTTATACCCTATTTGGGCATACACTTTGGTCTGTTTGATTCGTAAGACATTGATACCATATGCTAAACCACCTAAAGGACCACCGCCATAGGCAAAGCTAGAGTTTTCATTCTCACCAGATCCAAAGCCATAGCCTACATGAAATGCTACAAATTGATTTTTACGTTTCCCAAAATATCTTTTGAGATTTGCTGCAATGGGATAAAGTGTTCCTTCAATATTTTTTTCAATACCCACTGAACCCATTAAAGTCGCATGCTCTCCGATATGTTTACCAGTAGCAAGCGATAGGCTAAGGGCAGAATTGTAAGTAAAGAAATAAACCGTTCCCGAGCCTCCCACATAAAACCCAGTCTCAATCTCATGGATTAATGGCAGAGGAGTATCGTCTTCATCCGGACTAATAGACTGTGCATTTGCTGCTATCATGTATCCAAAGGACATCAAGAGGAATAGCGGTATTTTAAATATGTTGATAGACTTCATTTTCAATTTAGTTTATGTCTGTAAAGAAAACACAATAATCTTATAGTATGCTTCTCCATGCATAACAATAACGTTCAAAGGCTTGAAATGTAGAGTATTTGACTAAAAAAGAGCCCTTTTTCGAGTGAGGGATAGACAGGGCTTGGTCCCGATTATGGACACATGGCAATGTGTCCTTACTCTGGACGGGAGCGACAGCGAACCCCGAAATAGCCCGACCACTGATTGACCCCAATGCAGAGCCATGAGGGCTGGCTATGTTGGGAGAGTATCAGTGGGCACTCCCTAAAAAAGATGGATTCCCTAAAAGACCCAAATCAAATTTAAAACTAATGCGTTATATATAGCATGAAGCAGAAAATTAAAGTGGGCATTGCGCAAATCGCTCCAGTATGGTTGAATCAAAAAGAGACCATCAAAAAGGTGATTCAGTATATTGGAAAAGCAAAGAAGTCAAAATGTAGCTTGGTTACCTTCGGTGAAGCTTTGGTACCCGGATATCCGTTCTGGGTAGAATTGACAAATGGAGCTAAATTTGAGTCCGAGATTCAGAAGGACATATATGCACACTATGTCGACCAGGCTATCTCTGTAGAGGGGGGAGATCTGGCTAAGGTATGTGCAGCAGCGAGGAAGAATAAAGTGGCCGTGGTGTTAGGTACCATAGAAAAGGCTTCGAATCGAGGCGGACATAGCTGCTACTGCTCGCTGGTGTATATAGATGCTACAGGGGAGATCAAAAATGTACATCGCAAAACAATGCCTACATATGAGGAGCGACTCGTATGGGCTACGGGAGATGGTCATGGACTAAGAACTTTTCCGCATGAGGCATTCACGTTGGGAGCGCTCAACTGCTGGGAAAACTGGATGCCACTGTCTCGAGCTGCCTTATATGGGCAAGGAGAAAATCTGCACGTTGCTTTGTGGCCTGGTTCTGTGAGGAATACTATCGACCTTACACGCTATATCGCTAAAGAATCTAGGTCTTATGTAATCTCCGTATGTGGCATCATGAAAAGTAGTGAAATACCAGATGACATCCCTCATGCTAAACTAATCAGAAAAAATGCGCCCAAGATAATGGCCAACGGTGGATCGTGCATCGCTGGACCTGACGGGAAGTTTATCATCTCGCCCTTAAAAAATAAAGAAAAATTATTGGTCGCGGAGATTGACCACACCGCGATATTGAGAGAAAGACAAAACTTTGATGTAGCTGGACACTACTCCCGTCCAGATGTCACCAAATTAGTAGTCAATCGGGAAAGACAATCTATTGTGAATTTTAAGGATTAGTCAATGTGGTCTAATAAAACAGAAATGGTATTAGCCACCAAACCAATGAATACGACCTGAACAAATAGTTTTTGCAAAGTAGCCTAGCCCGAAATTGTATTCTGCTAAAAGCTCAATAAGAATAGGTCGAGTAATACGAGCGTCCGCATATGGATCATTATCAAGTCCCGTAAAATCATTTCTGAATGTATTTGGAAAAGGAAATTGTTGTCCCTGTGCTTGTAATGATTCTGTATTTTGGCCTGCCTCAGAAATGAAATCTGTCAAAGCAAAGTGTATTCGAATTCCTAACATCAGCGTAGACCTTTCCGAACCTGCCACGAAAGCTCCGCCTCCAAATACAGCAGAAAGGTAGTCATCATAATTACTAGTCACATCTGTAAAGTCAACAAAGCCAGCAAGAGGGTCTAGTTGCTCTACAGAGCGAAGCTGAGAACGCATGATTCCAAATTCTGAAAAAGCACCTTGGCTATAATATCTATACAAAAAATAAAGGTCAAGATTTGACCACTTTATCTCATTTCTTCCTTCTATTCTCGTTCCAGAATCATCCGTCCAACCGTAGTCAAAGTTTTGTTTCATATTGGAAATCATAGCTTCAAAAGAAAGGCTATGTTTCTCCCCTATATTTATACTTGCTTTCGCGCCAAAATTAAATGCGCCACTAAAGTCATGGACATAAGTGTTGTCGTCAAATAAATTTGGGTCTACCAACCAACTAGTACCACCGCCTAGTTTGAGACCTATATCTGTCCAAGCTTGCGCAAATGATTCTGTATTGATAACTAGAAACGTGAAAACAACTAAAATTAGATTTTTCATGAAGTGGTGTGATTTGGTATCGTTCGTTTATAAGTGTAAGATAGTATATCAATCAAATATGCTGCACTTGGAATCAAAAAAAAATGAAAATTAAATCCTAATATTCAACATGAGAGGAAGCTTATGTTTGGACTATTTACTTTTGCTGTATAAGTGAAGGCTTATACTTGATATTTATGTGAATCCAAATGGAACGCGAAATTCTAAATAACCAACCAAAAAGAATAGCAACAATAATAATAAGAGTGATAAAAGAGGCATCAACAGATAAATCAAATCCCAGCATACAAATGCCAACAAAACTCAAACCAAATACTCCACTAATGCCATAAGACACAAACATCGCCCCATAGTAAAAACCTGGCTCAGGCAAATAACTTTGCGCACAAACTGGGCATGCCTTTGGCATCTCAGCTAGGTGTTTGTAATCAAAACTACTCTTTGTAGAAAACAAATTCCCTCTTCGACAGCGCGGACATTTCATGGCAAAAATACTTTGAAAAAGACTTAATTCTTTTTTACCCATAAAGAGCATAGCGTTTTAAATAAAAAAAGTGATGCTAAGATAGCACCACTTTTTAAAGATTTTTAGTGTGCGTCTCATAACACACTAGATTATTTACTAGTGTTGTCCGATTAAAAAACTGAGACGAGCCATAAATAGCTCGCCC
>CAYWOZ010000236.1:0-5107 GCA_964458675.1 uncultured Saprospiraceae bacterium | reverse complement strand
CCATCTGCGTGATCAAGCTTTATAGTCAATGGTTGACCTGGTGCCATTTCACTAAAATCAGGAATAGATACTAAATCATCTTGTCTTGTTTTATCATAGTCATTCTTGTCAACGAATGTCAAAGCTAGCATTCCTTGCTTCTTTAAGTTCGTTTCGTGAATACGAGCAAATGATTTTACGATTACTGCATTTACGCCTAAGAATCTAGGCTCCATAGCCGCATGCTCTCTAGAAGACCCCTCTCCTAAATTCTCTTCTCCAAATACAACTGTAGAAATACCAGCTGACTGATAAGACCTTGCAGAATCCGGCACTCCCATATATTCTTTCTTCTCCACATTGAATACATTGTTAGTGTCTTCGTTGAAAAAGTTGACGGCTCCTGTGTAGCAGTTGTCAGATATATTCTCTAAGTGACCTCTATACTTCAACCATGGACCAGCCATAGAAATGTGATCTGTAGTACACTTACCTTTAGCCTTAATCAGAATTCTCATTCCATTCATACTATCTTGAGTGATAGGTTTAAATGGAGTTAATAACTGAAGTCTATCACTAGTAGGATTTACATTTACAACTACTCCACTTCCATCTTCAGCAGGTGCATTGTATCCAGCGTCTTCTACGTCAAAACCGTTAGGTGGCAATTCATACCCTGTTGGTTCATCCAATTTTACCTCTTCCCCTTTGTCGTTCGTCAAAGTATCCGTCATAGGGTTGAAATCTAATCTACCCGCGATAGCAATAGCAGCAACCAATTCTGGAGAAGCTACAAAAGCGTGTGTATTTGGATTACCATCTGCTCTCTTAGAGAAGTTTCTATTGAATGAGTGTATAATACTATTTTTAGGTGCATTCATTGGGTCGTTGTATCTCGCCCACTGACCGATACATGGACCACATGCATTGGTAAATATCTTTGATCCTAATTTTTCGAAAACGTCGATGATACCATCTCGTTCTGCTGTAAATCGCACTTGCTCAGAACCTGGATTGATTCCTAATTCAGATTTTGTTTTTAATCCTTTATCGAGAGCTTGCTGTGCAATAGAAGCTGCACGAGAAAGATCTTCATAAGAAGAGTTCGTACAAGATCCTATTAATCCCCACTCTACATCTAAAGGCCAATCATTTTCAGTGGCTTTAGTAGTCATATCTCTACCAGCGTTGGTAGACAAATCTGGCGTAAAAGGACCATTTACTCTTGGCTGCAATTCAGAAAGGTTGATTTCGATAACCTGATCAAAATACTTTTCAGGATCTGCATAGCATTCTGCATCAGCAGTAAGGTGCTCTCTTACTTTATTTGCAGCATCTGCGATATCGGCTCTATCCGTTGCTCTTAGATATCTATCCATAGAGTCGTCGTACCCGAAAGTAGAAGTAGTGGCTCCAATCTCTGCACCCATGTTACAGATGGTACCTTTACCGGTACAACTCATGCTCAAGGCTCCTTCTCCAAAATATTCAACGATAGCTCCAGTTCCTCCTTTTACAGTAAGAATATCAGCTACTCTTAATATTACATCTTTTGGTGCTGACCATCCAGAAAGCTTTCCAGTCAACTTAACACCTATGAGTTTTGGATTTTTCAACTCCCAAGCCATACCTGCCATCACATCTACAGCGTCAGCTCCTCCTACTCCAATCGCCACCATGCCAAGACCACCAGCATTTACAGTGTGACTATCTGTACCTATCATCATTCCTCCAGGGAAAGCATAATTCTCTAATACTACCTGGTGTATAATACCAGCACCTGGCTTCCAAAATCCAATACCGTACTTATCTGAAACAGACTCTAAAAAGTTAAATACTTCATTACTTGTATTGATAGCATTTTGCAAATCAGCATCTGCTCCAATCTTTGCTTGAATCAGGTGATCGCAATGAACAGTAGAAGGAACAGCAACTTTGTCTTTACCTGCCATCATAAACTGGAGCAAAGCCATTTGAGCTGTAGCATCTTGCATAGCTACTCTATCTGGAGCATAGAAGACGTAGTCTTTTCCTCGATCATAAGACTGAAGTGGAGACTCACCATGTAAGTGTGCATATAGAATCTTTTCCGCTAAAGTAAGCGGGCGACCAAGCGTCTCTTTGATCTTTTTTATCTTTTCTGGTAAGCGCTCATAATGCGCTTTAATCATTGCAATATCGAATGCCATAAAATGATTATTTTAAAATTTATAATTACCTCAAAAATACAATTTTTGAGCGGTTATTAATATATTAAAAGGATACACATATCAGAAAGTTTTAAATATGGGCCTTGCCTTTGTAAAAAGCTATGATTTCTATAAGAAACAGCCAGAAAATTGTAACTAAATACCATATTTTCGTCTTTTAAATAGAGAACAATTCGTTTGTTCTCAGGCAATAGCGCTTACAATATAAAGCCTCGCCATTTAGTTATAGATTATAATATAGATATCCAGTCCATGATAGATACGAAATTTGCTTTCTATAGTTGCCAAAAGGCACTTTTTACCATGCTTCTCATGGTGGCATTCTCCATAGGCGGATTATTTGCACAAAATACTAAATTAGCCCAGCAATATTATCAAAATGGTGAATATGAAAAGGCAGGAGTCACTTATCTAGGACTTTATAAAAGCAACCCAAATAATAGCCACTACTTCACGAGATATGTTGATTGTCTAATAAAACTTGAAGATTATACTCAAGCAGAAAGTGCAGTCCGAAAAGAAATAAAAAATAGTCCGAAAAAAGTGCAGCTGTATGTTACTTACGGAAACATTTTCGAAAGACAATTCAAAGAGGAGGAAGCAAAGGAGCAATACGAAAAGGGTATAAAGAAATTGACAGCCGACCGATTTGGCATTACTAATCTGGCCAATGGATTTATCGGATTGAAAAAATACGAGTTGGCTATCCAAACCTACAAACGAGGTATGGAACTCATGAAGGATGAAAATCTATTCGCATACAATCTCGGAAATCTATACAGCAGAAAGGGGGACAAAGAACTCATGATTAGTTACTATCTTCAAAGTCTCCAAAGTAGCCCTGGTAGAATCAATTCTCTTAAAAGCATTTTCCAAAGAAACCTAGAGGATGAAGATGACTATCTAGAACTTCAAACACAACTATACGAAGCTATCCAAGAAGAGCCAGACCTAGTCGAATATCCAGAATTGTTAACCTGGCTGTTTGTGCAGCAAAAAGATTATAAGAATGCCTTTAGGCAGGTGAAAGCCTTAGACATAAAGTTGAGTGAGAACGGTGGCCGTATTTATAAGCTTGCGGATATCGCTTATAATGCTAAGGACTACGAAGCTGCCATCGAAGCATACGACTATATCGTTACAGAAAAAGGAAATACCTCTACATTCTATTTGGATGCAAAAAGGCAATCACTTCGAGCTAAGCGAAACGCACTAACTGATGGGTATGCTTACACGCAAGAAGATCTAAAGAATCTAGAACTGCAATACGAGACTTTCCTCGCCGAATTTGGTAGAACTAAAACAACTGCATCTATAATTTTAGAGCTAGCTAATCTGGAAGCATTTTATCTTAATGATTTTGAAAAGGCTATTTCTCTATTACAAGAATTGGTCGACTATCCAAATATGAATCCACGTACCCTTGCACAAGGGAAACTGAGCCTTGCGGACTTTTACCTCATGAAAGGGGAAAGATGGGAAGCGACGCTACTTTACGCACAAGTAGACAAGGCATTTAAAGATGATGCATTGGGACACGAAGCGAGGTATAGAAATGCAAAGCTGAGTTACTATATGGCCGACTACGAATGGGCGCAAGCACAATTCAAAGTATTGAAAGCCAGTACTTCAAAACTGATTTCTAACGACGCCATCGATATCTCTGTTTTCATCACAGACAACTTGGGTCTAGATACGACAACTACAGTGATGGAGCTTTATTCTAATGCAGAACTACTCATTTTTCAAAATAGATTTGAAGATGCCTTCTCTAAGTTAGATACCATCCGAAATGACTACTCTGATCATACGCTAGTAGATGATGTACTTTATTCTGAGGGTAATATATATTTGAAGAAAAGAGAATATATCAAAGCGGCTGAAAAGTATCAGGCCATCGTAGACAAGCACGTAGAAGAAATCAGAGCAGATAATGCCTTATTTAAGCTGGCAGAACTCTATGAGAATCAACTCAATGACAAGGAAAAGGCCAAGGAACTCTATGAACGATTATTCATAGAAATGAGCAATAGCACCTTTGCCGTCGAAGCGCGTAAACGATACCGTCTGCTGCGTGGGGATGAGATTTAAATGGGCATTTCTATCATTGCTACTTTTAAAAAATGAGACTTACAATTCTCTTCTTAGCTTTGGTTCTATTTCAGGATGGAAACCCATTTATTGAAATACTTAGCCACTATGAAAGTCAAGAAATAACAATAAGCCTTAAAATTCAGAATGTAGAATCCGTTAAAGACAATGCTAATGAATTTGAATTAAAAAGTAAATCCTACTTTAAAATTATTCCACCTACTTTCGAAAAAAAAATCATTTCCACCAGCTCATTCGACCCAGCTAAATTGACAGGCGAAATTAACACTTACTATAATCTTGTTGACGAACAAATATCTACCAAAACAGCAAGCTATACTTGGGTAATACATCAAGCTGGGAATACAAAGCGATTAATTTATAAAGAAATACCTAGTACTTTCAGCACTTTCCAAAGACTGGTTTTAAACAATCAAAAAGGCTGTTACGGTAAATCTTCAGAAACAGATAATGAGAAAAACAATAGAGCTACATTAGCTGAAAAAGAACGTAGATTGAGAACTCATGCAAAAGTGAAAAAAGCGTATGAAATAATGGAAAGAGAAATTATAGTTTGTCTTTCGAATGGAACTATAGAAGAAATAAACAAAAACGAGTACAACGATATAGATGAGAACAAAAATTCTTTTTAGAAAAAGGACTTTGGGGGCTTGCCCCCTGAATCATCAATGAATTAATAATTGATCGTTTTTACCCTTGTGTGCTTACCCCATTTCTATACTATAAATAGATAAACTCTATTATAGTAAACGGACTAGCCTTTAGGTTTACACTATGTAACTAATGGATATATAAATCATTACCAC
>CAYWOZ010000235.1:3677-5160 GCA_964458675.1 uncultured Saprospiraceae bacterium | reverse complement strand
TTTTTTTGGGCGAACCCTTCGCTGAAAAAGCTCAGGTCAGGCTTTTCAGGGGTGCGTTTCACTTCCGTCATACTGTTCCGTTCCTCCACAGTATTACCAGCCTGAAAAGAGGCTGCCCTTACTATCCTTTTCGCAAAAAGGACAAACTGATAAATATTATTGTTTTACTATCTTTTGTCTATATGTAGCTCCATTTTGATTCTTACACTCAATAATATAAATACTATTAACTAAGTGGCTTATATTAAGAGTCATATCTCTGGTAAAGAGACCAGATTGACTAAAAACTGTTTTTCCATTTAAATCAATAATTTTGCAACTGCTAAAATTTATTACTGGAGAATTGATAACTACAAAATCTTTAATTGGATTTGGGTTTATGGCAATTTGACTTAGTTCTAATTCTTTAGTGTTTACTACCGTACATTCACCTGTTGCCGATTTACACTCCGCAATATCTACTTGTATATCTTTTGTTACTACAGATAATAATTGACCATTTCTAATTTCTTCCATACAAAGTCCAAAAGTAAATTTACCTGTAAAATTAGGTACGCCAGTCAAAAGGCCAGTATTTTCATCAATTGTAATTGAATTTCCTAATGGGAAAATTTCTGAAAAATTTGGTTGTATTAAGCTCACGCTGTTATAAGGAGGCGGAGCATCTGGGTCTGGCGTCACGCCGTCTAGGTCAGTTACGTTACCGCTACCAACTCCTCCGGTTCCAGCTAGGCCACCACCAATTAGTGGAACACAAAGGCTATACCTTAATTCATCTCCTTCTTCATCAATAGCAGATAAATCAAAATTCAAAGCTTGGTTAACGCAAAAAGCGATTGGGGTATCCTTATTGAATCTTGGCGAAGAATTGCAAAGCATACTTGCTTCCTCGCTTAGATCAATAGTCAATGTAAATCCTGTTTCTTCACTTGAAAATATATTCGAGACAGATTGATTTCTACAACAACGCTGATATGTAAAAGTAAAGCTTTCACCTTCTGGCAAAGCAGTTTGAAAAATATATACTCCTATTTCTTTACAAAATTGATTATTCGCAGGACAAAGATTTATGCCTATTGGTAAATCCACAACAGATACAGAAGGAGCATCTAAAATAATATTTTCAATCTCATCTAGATTCTCATCAAAAATTGAGATGGTACCAGGAATATTTGGTGTTGTAGAATCAAATGGTGCCCCACCTGATGCGCAATCTCGGAATACATTCATTGTGATTTCCCAGTTTCCATTGCCTATGCATCTATAGCTTATATCACCACCAGTAATATGTCAAGCTATTGCAGTTTGTAAAGTGAAAAGGAATAAGAACATAAGGAATAAAATGTTAAACTTCATATCTTCTAGTTTTCGATTAACTTAAGTAATATAATTCTTTAAAATAGATACTCAAAAAATAACGCCGATTTCTTAAATCTATTAAAAGATTCTAAAAACTTATAAAAACCAATTGGGCAAGAGGTAG
>CAYWOZ010000235.1:0-3577 GCA_964458675.1 uncultured Saprospiraceae bacterium | reverse complement strand
TCTAGATTGATTTTTTCAAATCGAATCATCTCACTATGACCCAAATCCGAATTAAGAACTACCAGTTTACGCTGGCCTTCGATGTAATATCTGACAGCAATTGTATTAGGAGGGATGTCGCCAAGATTTTCGGCATGTAAAAGCAAATAGTTTTGACCCGTATCGTTGAGTTCTATGATTAGTTTTAAAGGCAATTTGGATAACTTCTTTTCTTTCAAAATCCAATTGCCATTAAAGTTTAGACTTATGATGTCCCCATCCTCTTGTCGATGATCAAATATTTCAAGAAGGACTTTCTTGTCCGTATGCTGAATCATTTTCTGAGAAATCACTACCTCTCTTTCCTTGAGGATAGAGGGTAAAGTTCTGATTACCATTTCTTTGTTTTCAATCGGAGGGCGTTTTGAAGGGAGCACCACCTTGAAAAAATGAGGCTCTTCTAAGAGATGAACTTGTTGTCTATCTTCAGCCATTAGTAATTTGTTCGCACTAGATATAAATCCTTTCCCATATCGATTCAGCGTAGAGATTAGTTGTACATTATAGTAGTAGTAGGCCGGCCCGTATAAGTTATATCTTTCCGGAATGGTTTTGTTTGCTTCATAGTCTTTTACCATGTCGATGGCTTCCGCAACAGCCAGTTGCGTTTCCTTCATGCTATTGTCCCTTATAGTTTGGGTTTGCAATATTTTGTTTTCTTTTTCCAATGCATGCATAGTGGGCGGAAGCTCATCTAGAAACCCATATCTAATAATTTCTAGAAGAGACTTTATCGATTGCTGTATTTTTCTAAAATTCGCTTTCTGGTCACTAGGATTTTCTTCCTTATCTAGAAAAGAGTTTACTACAGCATGAAGCTGGTCATTGGATTCAAAATATCGATCATATAATGATGCACATTGATTAAGCTGGTTGAAAATATCGACCTGATTGTCCACCACCTTAAGGTCATTCGTTTTAATATACTCCTCCATGGAGAATCTCATCTGATTCACAGATTGGCAAATGGTATGCATATCGCCAATGATTAGATCTAACTCTTTTTTGACTGGAGAAGTCCAAGTGCTAGTACTTGCTTTTATATATAGAGTATTTGGGGAAATAGGGTAGAACCAATGTTCAGGATCTTCAAATAAATCTTTTGGAAGATCTTTATTGCCATAAAAATTTAGTTGGTTACTTTGTAAGTCGACAAATGCATTTACTTCTTGATTAAGACCTTCCAATATACGATGAGCGATAAGCATCCCATGAGTACTTTCGTTAGCGAAATGTATGTATCCATTAATAGGGTGGGTATCGCTTACTTGGGCAATGAACGAAGCAGGAATCGAGATTAAGCAAAAAAGAAATGCTATGTAAGCTTTATATAATATGTTCAATTTCAACCTTAATCTGTAATTTTGTGAAAAAAATGCAGCCTATTCTCGATATACTAGCCGGTACTCAAAGTAAAACGAAAGTATTAAATGCTATCGTATATATAGATAATAAGCCCTCTAAATTTAAGGAATTTATGACGGAGTTTATGAATGCGGATATGCGAAAGAGTCAAAAATATGCTTGGTTAATTGGCTCCATCGCGGATTCTAACCCTAAATTGATAGAGGCGCATATACCTGATTTGTTGCATAAAATAGAGATACCATGTCATGCTGCAGTAAAACGAAACATATTAAGAGCAATATCTAAAAATCAAATTCCTATTAAATATATGGGTGAGTTGGCAAACCTTTGTTTTGGCTGGCTTGATGACCCGAAAGAGACCATAGCTGTAAGAGTATTTTCAATGATAATTCTCTATGAAATTTGTTTGTTAGAGCCGGAATTATCATCAGAATTAATTTCTATTCTTAAGTACCACATTCCTCATTGTAAACCTGGCTTTCAAAGCAGAGCTAGACAAATAATCCAGTCTTTAAATCCATGTTAAATTGTGACATTCAGTAAAAAACTTTCTTCGGCATATTAATTGAATTACAGACCTAGAAGAGAAAAGTGTATCCATATGTGAATAACTTTTTCTTTTCAAAAACCAACTTGTCCTAGTATGTAAAAACATGATATTCATTGTGTTATGGTGATGCCTGTGTGTATTTATCATTTCACAATAGTGTTAAAGTGGTATCTTTTAGTAAGACTACACAATAGTAATTTAGCAAGGAATTAATAATAATACCCCAAAATAAACGGTCTTCGATGCAATTGCTTCCAAGATTAATATTAAAAATTATTAAAGCATAATTAATTTAAGTTTAATGTTTACTCCCTCCCGTTTACACAATTCTTATCAAAGAGGATTTAGATTTCTCTTTGTTCTTCAAATGCTTTTATTTACGGTTTACGGTTTAAACGCCCAAAGTGACATTGCCGTTTCTAAAATAGCAAGTACAGCTACTGCTGCGATTGGAGATCCAATTTCTTTTGATGTTATAGTTACAAATGAAGGTACTACAACCCTAACTGGAGTTGAGGTGACAGACATGGTGCCAGCGAACACAACGTTTGTTTCTAGTAGTGGTTCGGGTACTTATAATTCAGGTACAGGACTATGGTCTATTGCATCAATTGCAGCAGGAAGCACAGTTACCTTTACTGTTTCGCTTGAGGTAACAGGTCAAGGAATTATTTATAATTTGGCTGAGGTAACCGCTTTGGATCAAGTAGATGATGATTCTACTCCAGGAAACGGAAATTACAATGAGGATGATATAAGTTCTGCTTGTGTTTCTGTGCCTGTTCAAATTTGCCCTGGCCTATCTGAAACATTAGATGTTTCTGTTCCAGTAACTGGTTTGACAAATATCCAATGGTTTAGGGATACTGGATCGGGTCCTGTGGCTTTTGGGACGGGTTCGCCTATTACTATATCGCAAGAAGGAACTTATACTTTTACAGCAGATAACTCCCAAGGATGTTCTGCTGGAAATTGTTGTCCATTAATTATTGAAGAGGCATGCTTCGATTTAGCATTGACTAAGGTTCCAGTGGTTGGAGCTGTAGTTCCGGGGGGGGACAAAGAATTCACCATTACAATATATAATCAAGGAGACTATGATGCATATAATATTGAAGTGAGCGATTACTTGCCTACAGGCCTTAGCTTTAATGCAACGAATGCAATCAACACTGCAAATAATTGGACTCTTGTAGGAGGTGTTCCAACATCTATAATTACTGGCCCTTTAGCGTCAGGAGCAAATACTACCCTTAGTATAGTTCTTACTGTTGATGCTAACTTCCAAGGGACTAGTTTGGTAAATAGCGCAGAAATCAGCGCGGCAGACGATGATACTGACGGCTCTAATACTGCCCCTTCTGATGTAGATAGTACAGCAGATACAAATATGGCAAATGATGCTGGTGGTGCTGAAAATACAGCATCAGACGATGAAGTTAATGGTGATGGAACTGGAGCTCCAAATGGGGCAGTTGCAGCGACAGATGAAGATGATGAAGATCCCGCAGAGTTCCCAGTAAATCAGAATTATGATTTATCATTAGCAAAAACAATCACAAGTGTAGGGCCTTATGCTCCAGGAGACAATGTTACTTACCAAATTACAGTAACAAACGA
>CAYWOZ010000234.1:3215-5261 GCA_964458675.1 uncultured Saprospiraceae bacterium | reverse complement strand
CAAGGCCTAAGGTTTTAAATCCAAAAAAATTACTCTGCATAAATTGTTTAGCGAATACACTCTTATGTACAGGGTTTGTAACCGAAGCACAAAAGCTACGCCCTTTGACATCCTCCAACTTCAAATACAAAGTTGCGTTTACTCCTAATCTATTCTCAATACTCCGCCAAAAATCTTGATCTGGTGCATTGGTAATAAATCTAGCTTGGTCTTTTTCATTCTCCCCAAATACTTCAAGACTTTTAATATCTGTAGAATGAAATTCTCCATCAATTCGGAGTGTTTTTAGAGCATTCCATGCAAACCAATCTACTTCTGTAATTGGTATCCTTAATTGAGACTTTACCTCATTGAGAGGTACCTTTTGTGTTCCAAAAGAAGCATATGATACGCATTTTGGGCTTTTTTTTGAGAAAAAATCAAAGTGATAATCACTCCGACTTATACAAAAAAGAGAGAGTATAACAATGGAAAAGAAAAAAAATATTAAGCTACTTAATCGCATTAAAACGGGAAGCGTTTTTGTAAACAAATGAATAATAAGCTTTTACGCAATGTTAATATATTAAAATAAACTATACTCTTAAAACTACGAGTATACTAGATGCTATGCAAACCTAAAGTCAACTCAATTTTAGCATTAACAATTATTAACGTTTATATTAAAAATAATATGCATATGAGGTGGTTATAGGCGAATTAGAGTTACTTTTGCCCAAAATATGTGTCTTAAGTGATATAACACTTTAACGATTTTTTAAGCAACTTCTTAACAAACATTTAAAAAACTTTACAAACACATGGATATTACTGCTTCGCTACACAACGCTATTGATGGGTTTATGACCTCGGTTGGTGATTTTCTACCTGGCCTTTTAGGAGCCCTTTTAGTGCTCATCATAGGTTGGTTTATCGCAAGGGCTTTACGCAGCCTCACAAAAAATTTATTAAGTAAAACAGATCTTGATAACAGGTTATTTAAAACAACTAAATCAAACTTCAGTCCTGAAGCTATGATTTCAAAGCTTGTTTATTTTGTAGTAATGCTTATCGTTTTGATGGTAGTGCTAGAAAAATTAGGCGTAACTGATGTCTTAGATCCTATCAAAGGAATGGTTGCTACCTTTTTAGAGGCAGTACCTAAGATTATCACAGCTGGTATTATCGGATTTGCTGGATACATGATAGCTACTATCGTATCAGAGCTTATGGGTTTTGCAGGTGAATCACTTGATCGTTTTTCAACAAAAATGGGTTTTGCGACTAACGATTTTGATTTAGGAAAGCTTGTTAAGCAACTTGTATTTATAATCATCTTTATTCCAATACTTATTATTGCAATAGACAAATTAGGATTTAGAACTTTATCTGAGCCATTAACTGATATGTTAAGAACGATGATGGATGCTATTCCTAAGTTAATTGCTGCTGCTGTTATACTAGCTGTTTTCTACTTCGGTGGAAGATTTGTAACTGGAATCCTTAAAGAATTATTAGGGAACCTTGGAATTGACAATATGGCAAACAAGATGGGGATAGCTAACATGATGGGTTCAAATAAAATGTCAACAGTAGCTTCAAACTTGGTATTTGCTTTCTTAATGTTTACTGGTGTAATCGCAGCAGTGGAGCAGTTAGAATTTACTCAAATGTCTGTGTTATTGAATGACCTTCTTGAAATGTCAGGTCGTATCTTATTTGGTCTTATAATCATGGCTATCGGAAACTGGATTTCAACTACTGCCGCTGGTGCAGTTCAAGATAAGTTTTTAGGTTCTGTAACAAGAATGGCTACTTTAGGTTTGTTCTTAGCAATTGCTCTTCGTACAATGGGTATCGCAAATGATATTGTGAACCTTGCATTTGGCTTAACTCTTGGTGCGGTTGCTGTAGCTGTTGCTCTTTCATTCGGATTGGGTGGAAGAGAAGCTGCTGGTAAGCAAATGGAACACCTTCTAAAGAAATTTAGAGGAGAATAATAAACCATACACTAATACATAAAAACACTTTAAAGAGGCTTCCATTAATTTGGAAGCCTCTTTTTTT
>CAYWOZ010000234.1:0-3115 GCA_964458675.1 uncultured Saprospiraceae bacterium | reverse complement strand
ATGGAGCTCGGCAAGGCGGAGCCGCGCTAGAGCTAAGGGATAGAAATGGTATCGCACCTCTTTGTGCGATAGGAATGGATAGCCCGGCCACACTTGAAGATGGCTATTTTTCATGGCCATGTTCAAGTAGCAGATAGCCCCAAACATTATTTATCAAAGAGCAATCTCTGACCGATGTGTTGATTGGAGAAGGTGCCATTATCGTAGACTACATGTCCATTCACAATAGTCTGACAAACCTTACTCTTAAAGGTCTTGCCCTCGTAAGGAGACCAACCGCATTTGTATTGAAGATTTTCTTTGGTGACAGTAGTTGTATCATTGATATCCAAAATAACAAGGTCGGCAAATGCACCTTCGTCTAGATAACCTCGATCTATCATCCTAAAACAATCGGACGGTGCATGGCACATTTTCTCAACAATCTTTTCCATAGAAATTTTACCTTGGTGATGTAGCTCCACCATCATATGCAATGCATGCTGGACCAATGGCACACCTGATGGAGCACTGAGATAAGGGTTTTGTTTTTCTTCCCAAGTATGGGGAGCGTGATCAGTAGCGATTATATCCAATGTATCATTTAACAAGGCAGGTAATAAAGAAACCTGATGTGACTTGTCTTTAACTGCTGGGTTACATTTAATCTTAGTGCCGTATTGTGCATAGTCATCACTGTTGAAGCTTAAATGATGAACGCAGACTTCTGCAGTAATCTTCTTGTCTTTTAAAGGAGTGGTATTATCGAACAATGCCAGTTCATCCTTGGTAGAAATATGTAGAATGTGTAGTCTAGTCCCAAACTTTTTAGCCATGTCTACCGCCATGCTGGAGGACAGTAGGCAGCCTTCTACATTACGAATAATTGGGTGCTGCTCTATTGGAATGTTGTCACCAAACTTTTCTTTTGCCTTTACCAAATTACCTCTAATAGTGGCCTCGTCTTCACAATGTGTAGCAATCAAAAGGGGTACTTTAGAGAATAATCCTTCGAGCGTCTTTTGGTTGTCTACCAGCATGTTACCAGTACTCGAACCCATAAAGATTTTAATCCCGCATACATTCTTTCCATTGGTCTTTAGGACCTCCTCTAGATTGTCATTACTGGCTCCCATGAAGAAGGAGTAATTGCAATGAGCATGTTTTCTAGCTACTTCATATTTTGCTTCTAAAAGAGGTTGGGTGAGCGTTGCTGGTTTCACATTCGGCATCTCCATAAAGGAAGTGGTACCTCCTGCAATAGCTGCCCGCGATTCCGTAAAAATATTGGCCTTATAGGTGAGACCTGGCTCTCTGAAGTGCACTTGATCATCTATCACTCCAGGCATCAAATACTTGCCAGCAGCATCGATGGTACGCCTAGCGTCTTGGTCTATAGATTTATCTACTTTTTCTATTCGTTCATTGTGAATCAGAACATCACCTTCAAATATCTTCCCACGGTTCACGATTCGGGCATTCTTGATTAATAAATCTTTCATATTGTTCATTTATTCACGTAAATATGGTATATCTTTTTATTTAATTATAGTTTTGCCGTACAAACTTCAAATGTGAATACAGAATATCGATTTGATAAAAAAATTGGGATTTTAGGAGGTGGTCAACTAGGCAAAATGATATGCCTAGAAGCGGCTCGACTCGACCTTGAAATACATATCTTAGATAAATCGGAATCCTACCCTGCTGCTCATCTTTGTTCTCGCTTTGTAAAGGGTGATTTCACTAATTATGAGGATGTGCTTGCTTTTGGTAAAGAACTAGATATCATCACTATAGAGATAGAAAGAGTCAATGTAGAAGCACTCAAAGCTCTAGAACATATGGGTAAAGAAGTGTATCCTCAACCTAATGCTCTTGAAATCATTCAGGATAAAGGAAAGCAAAAGGATTTTTATACCCAAAATAATATCCCAACAAGTACATATCAACATTTTGTAAATAAAACTGCTATACTTGCATCAATTGAAGCTGATGACTTAAGCTTGCCTTTCGTGCAAAAAGCTTGTCAAGATGGCTATGATGGAAAAGGAGTGCATGTAGTAAAGTCAGCAGCAGATGTAGAATATATCATGGATACCCCTTCGATTATTGAAGCGCTCGTGGATATCGATAAAGAGCTAGCTGTAATTGTAGCACGAAACCCAACGGGAGAGGTCGTCACTTATCCTGTTGTGGAGATGGAATTTCATCCTACCGCAAATCTGGTTGAATATCTTTTGTGTCCATCTACAGTAAGTCAAGAAGTAGCTACAGAAGCGAACAAACTTGCAAAGCAAGTCATGGAGTCTTTCGATCTTTGTGGACTGCTAGCTGTAGAAATGTTTTTGACTAAATCTGGACAGTTACTCATCAATGAAGTAGCCCCTAGACCACACAATAGTGGGCATCACACTTTAGACGCTGCGCATACTTCTCAGTTTGAGCAACACTTAAGAGCCGTAATGAATTTGCCTCTTGGGGATACTTCTAATATTTGTGCTTCGGTAATGGTCAACCTTTTGGGGGAGGCGAATCATACTGGCGCCGTGAAATATGAAGGTATGGAAGAGGCAATGAATATTCCAGGAGCTAATATCTTGCTTTATGGCAAAACTGAAACTAGACCTCATCGCAAAATGGGGCACGCTACCCTGCTTGCAGATAATGTAAATGAGGCAAGAAGTAATGCCCAAAAGCTAAAACAAATTCTCTCTATAAAAAGTAAAACATAATAATGAGCAAAGCAATAGTAAGTATCATCATGGGTTCAGATTCAGATTTACCCATTATGCAAGATGCAGCAGCGATTCTTGAAGAATTGAAAATTCCAATAGAAGTACAAATCGTATCTGCGCACCGTACGCCAAAGAAGCTATACAAATTTGCTCAGAAAGCGCATAGCCAAGGCATCAAAGTAATTATTGCTGGTGCAGGAGGCGCCGCCCATCTACCTGGTATGGTAGCCAGCCTTTCTCCTTTACCTGTGATAGGCGTACCCATCAAATCTAGAAACTCTATTGATGGTTGGGATTCTATGTTATCTATATTGCAAATGCCAAATGGAGTACCTGTAGCTACAGTTGCTGTTAATGCAGCTAAGAACGCTGGTATCCTTGCCGCGCAAATATTAGGT
>CAYWOZ010000233.1:0-5290 GCA_964458675.1 uncultured Saprospiraceae bacterium | reverse complement strand
ACGCTGCTAGTCTCTGTGCAGCCATTATCCTCATTTGTAAGTACCACTGTATAGGTCCCAGGAGTA
The DNA here is from genome assembly GCA_964458675.1 of uncultured Saprospiraceae bacterium. GTDB lineage: Bacteria > Bacteroidota > Bacteroidia > Chitinophagales > Saprospiraceae > JALZVN01. Next base: position 5,224 of record CAYWOZ010000233.1, on the reverse strand, counting down.
CTGATACTAATGCTTAAATTATCTACAACTTGATCGATAGTTCCATCAGTAGAATCCCAAGAAGCATTTATGTCCGTTAGTCCTTCATCATTCATAGCAGATAGTATCAGACCTCCCGCTTGGCAAGTAAGGGGCTGATCTGCAGGTACCATTAAGTTTGGGCTACTGGTGTTGTCTTCTACAAGAACCATGGATTCAGCGGTACACCCGTTAAGAGTATTCATGACAAGCAAAGTATAGGTTGTTGGTTGGTCTATTTCTGCCATAACATCCATCTGTCCTGAAATAAAAGAAACTCCAGGAGCGGTCCATTGATATTCGAATTCGTCGCCAACTGATGTATTGTTACTCCCAAGTGTAAGTTGAGAATCCAAACAAGTAATACTTTGAATAGGTCCTGCGTCTGCAGTAGGGGCATCCATATCTATTGGAACCGTGAAACTCATGACCAACTGGTTGACAGGTGTTGCATCGTCAGAAATCGTAACTGTATACATACCTCCTGGTACACCAGTAAGATTTTGATTGGTAGTCATGTTAGACCAATTATAAGAGTATGGGGTAACTCCACCGCTTGGTGTTATTTGAACACCTCCATTATCGATATCAAAACAATTATCAGGCAGCTCCTCGAAGTCATCTATTGCTAAGGGAACAAAATTTGGGATAGAAATAGAACCTTCATCTAGCATAGGGACATTTTGGCTTCCATCGATACTGAAGAAAATATTAAATACGGTCGGAGCATTAAAAGTTATATCCGCCACTGCACCTGGTGGTCCAACAACATCATAACATAAATCAACAATGACTATACCGTCTGGAACTGTAACACCAGTAGTTTGATTTGGGGCATCCCAATCTACTAAGACTCCAAATGCACCTAAGTCCATAACGTTAGCAGTAGTTAAGCCTGGTATATTATAATTGGCACTTCTACTAAATGTAGCAATACTTGCATCAGTTAAAACACCAAAAGTAAGTTTGTTGATAGTAGTAAATCCTTCTACACTTATAGAGACACAAGCTTCGGTTCCCGAATTGGTTATCTCTTGTGATGCAATTAGTCTTTCTCCAATAAATGGTGTTTTTAAAACTGTTAGTCCTCCTTGCTTAAAGTTGTTTTTATTTAATGATCCAATCTTGGAAATAGTGATAGGCGAAACTCCTTCCTTCTTGGCTTGGAAACAAATTTCAGGATTAATCTTAGCATACCCACGATTAGCTATCATCTCTTTTGTGATGCTAAAATTAATTTTATCATAACTGGATTTATTTTCATCAAGCGCTTGAAAAAAACCTGCTTTTTCTGACTTAGTTTCTAAAAGTGAACAGACCTTATTATCCCAAGAGATCACATAGACTCCAGCTCCCTCGTCATCAAAATTGAAAAGGTGCAGATCAAAGCAAACTTGTTCCTCAATTTTCGCGGATTGATTGCCAATGGTCACTATATTGCTTTGCGCAATAGACCAAAGTGATATAAAACAAAGACCAATCGAAAAGAAAAGCCTGTAAGTGTATTTCTCGTATGTACTCATTAGATTTTTTATATTATCTTTCCAATGCAAAATTTAAATTTATTTCATGCGTACTTCGTCCTACCGGACCAATAGTATTGAATGGGAAGTCAAATCCATATCCAATTCGAAATTGTTGCCCAATGACAAAACCTGTTTCAAAATGAAAAGTTCTAGCAATACTTCCTCCAAATCCAAAATATATACTACTGTTTACATGGTATCTAAAATTAACATCTAAACTGATGGGGGCACCTGCCACATATCTAAGCCAGACTGAAGGTTCTATGAATTTGTCATCAGATAAAAATTTATAATATCCTGCTATTAAATTTATGTGTTGCTGTCGACGGATATTGAAATCTGAACCTCCTTCATCGAAAGCAATATTTAATCCTAAAATTTGGGGAACAGATAAGCCTGCATACACTAAATCATCTTTAACCCAACCTTGCTCAAATCTTTTGTAGTAATAAAAACCAAAGCCAACGTCAGGGGCAATTTTAGATTGATCTTGTTGGCCTAAGAAATCTCCTTCTTGTCTAAGAATTAATTCAGATGCATCTATGCGGAATTGCTGAACACCAATAGAAATCCCCACTGCTACTCCACCCCAGTATGGATCATCAGAAAGTACACCGCCAATCTTACCATAAGCGCCAGAAAAACTGGTTGGTCCTGTCCTATCTCTTATTATAAATCCTCCGCTGGAAATGGAAACTCCTCGGTTTACAAATAGGAAATTACCTGCCGCCGTTTGTGTCCGCGGGTTGTCATCAAGATTGGTCCACTGTGTTCTTAGTGATACTCCAAAGTCTAAATTTTGCTCAGCTAATAAATAAGAATAGCTTAAAGCCGCAGGATTGATGATGGAATAATTTTCTCGATATTGGGTAAAAAGAGGCGTTTGTTGCGCAAAAAGTGGGCTACAAATGCCTATAAAGATTAAAACATGAAACAATCTGCTCATTTTCGATATTATTTAACAATATTTTGTTTCTGGTAATTTAAAGCGACAAGGCTACAAAAATACATGATTTTAGAGAGAAAAACCCAAATTAAAGAAATTAATCCCAAAACCTTCTCAATACAAAAAATGCTCCATCCCGAAGGACAGAGCACTTACCAAATTGATAATCTACTGACAATAAAATCTTTAGTATAAATGGTTATAGTTTGAACATGTACTTTGTCAGTAGGAGTTTATTCTTATCTACTTGTATGGTTGGTGATCAACAATACACTTATTAATAATTCAATACTTTGAATTCTGTTCTTCTATTTTCTTCATGAAGTGAATCATCACACTTTGTTCCATTAGCACATTGATTTTTAAGCTCGGTTTCTCCAAAGCCTCTGAAAGTTATTCGGCTAGGATCTATACCTTTATCTACAAGATATTTATGAGCAGATTTTGCTCTCTTTTGTGATAAAGATAAATTATACTCATCACTACCTCGTGAATCAGTATGAGATCTCATCTCTAAGGATAAGTTCGGATACTTATTCAGCAAAGAAACCACTGTTTCTAATTCTACAGCTGCATCATCTCTGATTGTCGCTTTATTGTAGTTGTAATTAATATTGTTAAGTGGAATTATGGTACCCACATTAAGTATATTTTTTTTGAATACAGGAACAATTTTATTAGGCACTGTTTTAACTATAGAAGCCAAAGATAAAGTAAGATCTTTAGCAGTATTACAATCTATCGACTTGGTTTTTAGCACTTTGTTATCATTTACAAATTTCACTTTCTCTCCTAATACTTCGTAGTCACACCCACAAGGTACTTTGACTTCAAACTTACCATTTCGGTCAGACTTAATTTCGTTCTTTGTGCCATCACATTTATTAAGAATGGTAACCTTCGCATTATGAAGTGGTTTTTTACTGGTTCCATTTATTACTTTACCATTCATTGTAAATGTATCAACCTTTTTGATTTCAACATACGTGCAATTCGACCCCGGTTCATCCATCATTGAAGTCCAAGTTTCATTTGCATTATCGAATCCATCTTTAGCAATATCCATTACTAATTTAGTATCTGGCCAAACAGTAACAAGAAATTGACCATTTTGGTCTGTGTTTAAAGTAACATTTTCGATATCTCCTTTTTCCGTTTGTATAATATCAAGTGTAGCGTTTCTAACAGGTGTTTTTGTTCCTTTTTCTACAAGACAAAAAGTTTGTTCTCTTGATACAATTGGGAAAAAATCAACAAACTCATCACTATTCCACTCAAAGATATCGTCATTACCAACTAAACCAGTTCTACTTGATGACATGTATCCATTGGTATTGTCTTCGTTCATATAAAATCCAAAGTCGTCTTGAGTTGAATTAAAAGGTTTACCGGCATTTACTATTTTGTCCCAGTTATTTGTATTTGGATTGGTTTGTCTTGCAACGTAAACATCTAAACCACCAAATCCAGGGTGACCATTAGATGAAAAAGCTAAATCTTCTTGTTCAGTCACAAATGGAAAAATTTCATTTCCAGCGGTATTTACAGTAGGGCCTACATTCTTTGGTTCACCCCAAGCGCCATCTGTCATGCTTACCATATAAATATCCATACCTCCAAATCCACCTGGCCTGTCAGAAGAAAAATATAAAGTTTTTCCATCATTACTTAATGTTGGGTGACAGGAAGAAAAGTCATCGCTATTGAATGGAAGCTCTATGGCATCACTCCAAACAATATTTGAATTATTTTTTACAGAGAATATTTTCAAGTTTTTAACTTCATTATTTGTATTACTTGAAGGATTATTTCTAGTAAAAAACATTTGTGCATTCTCCTTTGCAAACGTTGCTACTCCATCATGAAACTTCCCATTTACAGCACCTTTTAATGCTTTAGGTTTTCCGAAACCTCCTTCATTTTTTTCAACATAAAATAAATCTGTGAAATTATTTGAAGTCCAGTTATCTACTAGATTTAGAAACTTGTTAGAACCTCTATTTGAAGTAAATACAATCCCATTTCCAAAAGGCTGAGCTGAGAAATCTAAATGCTTAGAATTAAGGCCTTCGAGGTTTGTAAAATTCACTTGATCAAAAACTCTAAAGTCGTTTAACTCTGAACAGTTATTGATGAAAGAGATTTTATTTACAGCTGGCGAAGCGTTATACTTTTTGAACCAGGTAACTGCTTCTTCACAATTGCCATTAGCCTGCAAAGCTTGTGCATAATGCAAAAGATCTTTCGGTAAAGGGCCATTTTGAACTACCTTAGAGTACCAGTAAGCTGCTTCTTTATAATTAGCATTTAACCTTGCTGCATTGGCCAAGTTAGACCAAACCACCTTATCTGAATTTTCTAAATCCGTAGATTTAAACATAGTTGCAGACTTAGCATAACCAAGTCCTTCGAACATATGTTGGGCAGGGTTAACATTTTTAGGCTGCTTTACTTCCAGGCGATTTAATGCTAAAACGATATCATTGAATCCATTTCCAAAAGTATAATCGGTAAATTCTTCTTGAGCTAGCGTTGGGAATACCACGACTAGTATAAGTCCAAGTAAAATAGTATTTTTTATAAAGTGCATCGATTGTAATTTTTAATGCTATTATTAATTTTATGACATCAGCATGAAAATTTTTCAATGCTCTTGTCTTGATTTTTTGCTTAAAAGTTTTTTGCTTAAAAGTATCTGATATTCTTAAGCTGCTTATTTTCCTTTTGGAAGATG
>CAYWOZ010000232.1:0-5292 GCA_964458675.1 uncultured Saprospiraceae bacterium | reverse complement strand
TCTTATAACATTCTGATTGTTTAATTTTAATTTTCATTTTTACCGTATGACAACAGAACAGAATCAAAAAAAGAGTCTTAGAGACCAGAATATCGGAGAGCTTTGGGATAGTACCAAAGAGTTTTTGCATGACTTGGTGGATATACGAGATGGAATGGACCAAGAAGGAACCTTGGCTAATATCCATAACAATAAGAAGATGAAAGGGGCCAATGTTTGGCTTTTGATGTGCTCTATTATGGTAGCCTCATTGGGACTGGATTTGAATTCCCCTGCCGTCATCATTGGGGCCATGCTTATATCCCCTTTAATGTCTCCTATTTTAGGAATTGGATTAGGGATTGGAGTCAATGATAAAGAAACACTAAAAGTTTCGATGCTACATTTTGCAATTGCAATTGTAATAGCATTATTGACGAGTTTCATTTATTTTAGCCTGACCCCTTTTGGGACTATTACCGATGAGATTGCTTCAAGGACAAGGCCGACTTTTCTAGATGGGCTAGTGGCCATCTTCGGTGGATTGGCCGGTGTGATATCCGTAACCAGATTAGACAAGTCAAATGCCATACCGGGTGTCGCTATTGCTACAGCCTTGATGCCTCCATTATGCGTAGCTGGCTTCGGATTAGCGAATGGTGAATGGACATTCTTTCTAAATGCTTTTTATCTGTTCTTTTTGAACTCCTCTTTTATTGCAATAACAACTTATATTATTATTAGGATTTTGCGTTTTCCCTACAAGAAGTATGTGAATGTGAAAGAAAGAAATAGAGGTAGGCTATTCATGGTTTTCTTTTCTTTAGTAATCCTTTTGCCTGCTTCTAAGATCCTTTATGAAACAGTAAGTGAAGTAAGATTGGAGCAAAAAATAGACGCTTTCTTACAAAATAAAATTAAGGCAGAGGAAACCATTTTGTCAGAATGGACCTTTGCCGATGCCAATGAACTAGGAAGATCTGATAGCTTGCAGATATTGTTAAAGGTAATTGGAGATCCACTGCCCAACGAATACCTAGCACAATGTGATGAGGAACTAGAGCTTATTCTAGGAAAATCAGTTGAAATCATAACTTATCAATCCGAACAGATTCCCTACGAAGATATCAAGACCCTAGATAACAAAGTAAGTGGTATGCAGGGTAAATTGCAAGAACAGCTCAATGAGATGCAAGCCTTACAAAAGCAAAAAGTAACAGAATTGATGGTTTTAGAAAGTCAAATGGATAGCCTGAAGCAGGCCGACTTATTAAGTATTTATCGAGAAGTGAAAACTATTTTTCCAATGTTGAACGAAATAGCTATTGTTAAAAATGTGATACGTTCTGATTTTAAAAATACAACGGAGGCTCCAATTGCCATGGTGAAATGGAACGGAATAAAGTCTGAAAAGGATAGGAGGAATGACAATCAAAAACTATCTGAGTTTATTCAGCTGCGGTCTAAATTAGATACACTAGTAATTATACAGTATTAAAATTATTTTGTCATGAAGAGAAGTCAGGTCTATAATATTTTGGAAAAGATAGAGAAGTTTCCTGCTTTTACGCATAAGGGGCTCAAAAATTTTATGATTGGAAGAGCGGTCCCATTTGTCAGAACTTCGGGGGTGAAATTTGAGTGTACAGACGATAAAGAATGGATTGCACACATTGCCAATAGAGGAAAGGTTAGAAATCATTTGCGACAACTACATGCATGTGCTATGGTACTGTTAGCAGAAACTATTGCAATAATGATAGTCGCAAAAAATCTTCCAGGAATAAACTTCCTTTGGTAAAAAATATCAACGCAGATTTTGTCAAACGCTCAACAGGAGCACTAGTGGGAAAGGTAAAACTGACCGACGAGCAGATTAAATACATCAAAAATTCGGAGAAAGGAGAATTGCCATTAGAAGTGGAAATTACAGATGAAACTGGGGTAAATCCAGTTTTAATTACCATCACTTCAGTATGGATTCCACGGAAGAAAAAATAAATATTGATTTTAAATATATTATAAATATAAAAATATCATATAATTTAAATTATAATCTATTTTAATTGACGTTTTTGTAAAATCCAAGTCATATTGTATTATCTTTGGTATATTATATCAATTAAATTTTTACAAAATGAATAACGGGACAGTAAAATTCTTCAACAATGCCAAAGGATTTGGATTTATCGTACCTGACGACGGTGGAAAAGATGTGTTTGTACACATTAACGGTCTTACAGGAGGTGAAATCAGAGAAGGCGATAAAGTAAGTTACGAAGTTGAAGAGGGCCGTAAAGGACCAAATGCTGTAAATGTTCAACAAATAGGTTAATACATTTACACATCATTTATTTTAAAACTGTCCACTATCTAGTGGACTTTTTTTTGCCCTATATCGTTTGTGCCTATTAAAATGCACAATCCGTAGGAAGTGGTGCTGTTGATTCTAGGTCACTCGCAAACGATGTTCCAATCACTTCTTCCTTGAATCCATCTTTTACAGTTCCTGAAAAAACATAAGAGCCATAGCCTAATGGATTCATGTGGGCTCGTACGTATACCATCTGATTTTCTGGGATAGCAACAGGTCCACCTGATCTGGTAAAAGGTTGTTCATCAACATGACTGTGGCCCAATATTCTTCGATACAGTAGTTTCCCTTCTTCGTCAAAAACTTCCCACCAATCTGCATATTGCTTGCAACCTGTATCTGGACTTTTGATAGTGACATTAAAAGTGTAACTGTTCTCTGAGCCAGAGACTTCTACGGCTGTTACTACTGCTTGAGATTCCTTGTCTGTATTTACAGAACTCATTTCTTCAATTTCCATCATGATTTCTTCTTGCATGCCCTCATTGCCTGTTGCTGTCTCGGGATCTTGACAAGAACATAAGGAGATTGAAAGACAGCTGATTAGTAGGAGAAGTGTTTTGTGCATGTTTATGTTTATTAAATTTTTATACCAGTTTATTAGCGAATCAAAACCAAAAAGGTTTTGAAATAGAGATTTCTTTCGCTTTTCAGTATCTAAAATTAAGCAAAATTATACAAAAAGGATATGGTTTGGTATTTTGGATACTATAATTTAAAACACACACTAAAATGAAAAATCCAATTGTAAAAAATATTTTAGCCGTTATAGCTGGTTGGCTTATCGGTAGTTTTGTTAATGGAGGATTGGTCCAGGTCGGCTATTCAGTGTATCCATTAGAAGGAGTAGATACAAATGATTTTGCTGCTTTGGGAGAAGCTTTATCTACAGCAGGATCTGAACATTTTATTTTTCCTTATTTAGCTCATGCTTTAGGTGCTTTAGTGGGAGGTCTTGTTGCCTATTTAATTGCGGATGGCAAAAACAAACGAAACATGGCCTTAGTGGTTGGTTTGATATTTTTGTTAGGTGGAATTGCGGTAAATGTTATGGTTCCAGCGCCTACTTGGTTCAAAGCTTTGGATATTTTAACTGCATATATTCCTATGGCATGGATAGGCAGTGCGATTGGAGGGATTTTTGTGAAAAAAGAGTAGTAGTCCAAGCGAGCTATAGTTTTGTTTTTATCGCGGAGTGCCAAAGGCATGAAGCACGACAAACGAAGTGCGTAGGGATGAGGGATCGAAAGGGTGACCCGATAGGGTCAGTCTCGATTGGTTTTTGACCAATCGAGACAGGAGCGAAGCGTATCCCGACAGAGCCCAGTCACGGGCCTAGCCTCGTGACAGCCCCTAATAAAACTAATTAACGGTAGCTGAATTTTTTTCTTTCTTGTCGCTTAAGACGACCTCGATATTTTGGTATAAGGTAGTTGCCAATTCGATGCCTTTATAATCGACATTGATAGGGAAGGACTTATGCATTCTGTTGACCAATACGGCTATCTCGACCTTCTTGAGCATTGTATTCAGCAATGGCTGAAAGGCATAGAAAAGGGTGCGACCGGTATTGGCGACATCATCTACTATAATCAATACGCTGTCCTGAAGCTTCTCCGCAGGTATCTCAAGTAAAATTTCATTGTCCAAGGGAGCTGCTGGGCTAATGATAATGCGGGTCAGGGTGTACTTGATGTCGGAAATCGCAAGTAACTCTTTCATTAGGAGTTGTGCAAAATGCATCCCATTATTGTTGATCCCAGCCAAGTAGATTTCCTTCTCATCAATGTTGTTCTCAATAATCTCAATCGCTAGGCGCTTTACTATTTGTTCTATCTGTTGGTGTTGAAGTATTTGCATATTGTAAAATTATCAATTCTAATCAAGAATATTGAACAGAATAGACTCAATAATTTAAGTATATCGATTATATTGTTGACTCGTATACTAATATACATATACAAAAGGAAAAGGAATGATCTCAGCTATAGTATTTGTTATTGTCTTTGGCGTATCTGGTTTCATAGCGGGTAAGAAGTTTATGACTATTCGAAGAAATATTCTTCTTGGAAAAGATGAACCAGATGTGGACGACACTGCTCAGCGTTGGCAGAATGTTGCCCTCGTAGCTTTTGGACAAAAGAAAATGTTTAAACGTTGGATTCCTGCAGTGCTGCATGGTTTTATTTATGTAGCATTTCTCTTTACTCAAATAGAATTGTTGGAAATTATTGTTGACGGAGTATTTAATCAACATAGATTTTTTCGACCCTTTCTTGGAGGTGCTTATACTTTCTTAATCTCGTTTATTGAGATTCTGTCCTTGTTAGCATTTGTGGCCACCCTGATTTTCTTAGCCAGAAGAAATCTTCTAAAGATTCCAAGATTTCATAAAAGTGAAATGGATGGTTGGCCTAAATTGGATGGTAATATTATTCTTTATTTAGAAATAGTATTAGTCATTTGTGTGTTTACGATGAATGGCGCGGATGAAGTTTTGTTTAACAGAGGTCTGACACATACGAATGGAGTAGCTGGTGTTGGATCATTTAATTTTGCCATAACAGATAGCCTCGGCCCCTTACTTTTTGGAGGTATGTCTGATGGAGCACTTAATGTCTTAGAACGAATAGGATGGTGGGGACACATCTTGGTTGTATTGGCCTTCCTAAATTACTTGCCAATATCAAAGCACCTTCACATTATTTTTGCCTTTCCAAATGTATATCATGCGAAACTTAGCTCTAGAGGACAGATGCAAAATATGCCAGAGATCATGAATGAAGTAAAAAGCATGATGGATCCGGAAGCAGCCTTTGCAGATGATGGCGGCGGAGCAGATGAGGAGTTTCCTGACTTTGGAAGTAAAGATGTATTTGAGCTTGGATGGAAAGATATACTAGGTGCTTATTCCTGCACAGAGTGTGGTCGATGTACTT
>CAYWOZ010000231.1:0-5296 GCA_964458675.1 uncultured Saprospiraceae bacterium | reverse complement strand
CTAAAAAAAGTCTCGCCTCTGCTGCGGGCTCTTGCGGGGTGCCCGTGCTGCGCACTCTCGATGAAAACATCGAGACCCTATCGATCCCTGACTCGGAAGAAGAAGAACTAAGGAAAAGCTGGTAAATAATCAATCTTACTCCTATTAAGGCTTAATTTTATTGCAAAAGCGCCAAAATTGTATTAAAATGAACTTTAAATAGATGGAATGCTGTTATATTAGCAACGAAATCCATTTTCAATAACAAAGTTATTTCATATCATGAGTGACAATCAGAAAAAACGATATATAAAAGAGTTTAGAGCTTTTCTCAGTGAGGTTAACTCATCTGAAGCAAAGGCTAAGTCGTTCTATAATAAGGCTGGTATTACAACCCCTACAGGGAAATTAAAAAAGTCTTATACTAATCAATCTTCCTAATAAAATTAATCCTATTAATACTTAATGTATTCATCGAGAAAAGGGTTGATTTTAGGATTTCATGGATGCGATAAGAAAGTAAGAGACGAAATTATCTCTAAGCAAGGTGTCGTCCTAAAAAGATAGCGACAACAACTACGATTGGCTTGGAAATGGAGTTTACTTCTGGCAAAACGATGTCAACAGAGCATTAAATTTTGCAAAGTATCTCAGCAAAAACCCTCCTCATAATAAAAAACAAAAGATTAAAACCCCTGCCGTTTTAGGAGCTATTATTGATTTAGGCTTTTGTTTAGATTTAATAGACTCTACATATCTAGAATTGTTAAAAGTTGGATATGATAATTTAAGGTACTCAGAAAAAAATTATGGTATTGCAATTCCTAAAAATGTCCCATTGAAAGCAGATGGAGATTTGGTAATTCGATATTTGGACTGTGCAGTAATTGAATCTATTCATCAATTTAATAAAGATAAAGGTAAAGAAGAATTTGATTCTGTAAGAGGGGTATTCTTTGAAGGAGATGATTTGTATCCAAATGCTGGATTCAAAAAAGATAACCATATTCAGATTGCCATTAGAAATCCGAATTGTATAAAAGGATTTTTTGCTCCAAGAAGTCTAAATAAATCTTACCGAAAAGTGTAATCCAAATCATTGAATTGCTTACGTTTAAATGCTTGATTATTAAAATGTAATACTCTTAATTAACTCATTTTCAGAGTCCTCCAATCCAATAATAGCCATTTAAAAGAACTATTCCGCTTGCCGACAAAATTAGCATCTTGCAATAAATAGACACACGTAGCAGATAAATGAAATTCAACGAAGACTCTAGAGTAAAAATACCCAGCATATTGCACTTAACTAGGCTTGGCTATGAATACCTGCCTTTGAAAAATGCAAAATGGGATCTAGACACCAATATCTTTACAAACATCTTCCTGCAAAGCATTCTAAAAATCAATACTGGTTTACTCCCTGATGATGCTAAGCGAATACTAGATGAGATTTCGTTACTGCTAGATAATGAAGATTTAGGGCAAGCCTTTTATAAGCGTTTGACACAACGTTCAGGAACTAAGCTGATTGATTTTGAAAACTTTGACAAAAACACGTTCAATGTAGTTACTGAGCTAACCTACAAAAAGGATGATGACGAATTTAGAGCGGATATCATTCTTCTAATCAATGGACTACCTTTGGTTTTTATTGAGGTCAAAAAGCCCAATAATCAAGATGGAGTATTAGCTGAAAGAAAACGAATCAATACACGTTTTCAAAATAAGAAATTCAGAAAATTTGTCAACATAACCCAGCTGATGGTATTCTCCAATAACATGGAGTATGACGATGGTTCTCCTTTACCTATTGAAGGCGCATTTTATGCATCAACATCATACCATAAAGCGATATTCAATTATTTCAGAGAGGAAGAAGAGCTAGATCTATCACAATTATTAAGTCCCGAAGATGATGCAGTTGAAAACATTGTTTTAAAGGATAACAACTTAGTCGGCATCAAAAACAGCGCTGAGTTTCTAACTAATAAAAATCCAGATTCCGCCACCAATAAAATATGCACTTCACTATTTGGCAAAGACCGCTTAGCTTTTATCTTGCAATATGCTATTGCCTATGTAAACGAAGTGGATGGTTTGCAAAAGCACATCATGCGCTATCCGCAAATGTTTGCAACAAAAGCCATTGAGCAAAAACTAGACAAAGGAATAAAAAAGGGTATCATTTGGCATACGCAGGGAAGCGGCAAAAGAGCACTGGCATTTTATAACGTAAAGCACCTCACAGACTATTATCAACATAAGGGCATCGTACCTAAATTCTATTTTATAGTTGATAGACTGGATTTACTAATTCAGGCAGGCAAGGAATTTAGAAGCCGTGGTTTGACTGTTCATAATGTAAATTCAAGAGCAGAATTTGCGAAAACGATTAAATCTACTCAAGCCATTGAAAACGATTCTGGGAATCCAGAGATTACGGTTGTAAATATTCAAAAGTTTAAAGATGATCCGAATGTTGCGCGCAACACGGATTACAATCTAAATTTACAACGAGTATATTTTTTAGATGAAGTACACAGAAGCTATAATCCTGAAGGAAGTTTTTTAGCCAATCTTAAGGAGTCAGACCCTAATTCAGTAAAGATTGGATTGACGGGTACTCCCTTAATAGGAACCGATGTCAATTCCAAAAAATTGTTTGGCGATTATATTCATAAGTACTACTACAATCGCTCCATAGCAGATGGATATACCTTACGACTGATCCGAGAAGAAATTGAAACTAGCTACAACCTAGAACTAAAAAAGACCTTAGAGGATATCAAAATACTAAAAGGGAATGCAGACAAAAAGGAAATCTATTCCCATCACAAGTTTGTAGAACCCATGCTGGATTATATTGTTGACGACTTTCAAAATGGTCGAGTAGCAATGAACGACAATAGCATTGGCGCTATGGTGATATGTGACTCTTCCGAGCAGGCTAAACAAATGTATCGAATTTTTAGCGAAAAATATGCAATGGCACCCAAGGCTATGGCTATGGCTGCGGAACCTGAAGCCGGTTATAGTTTGCGTAAGCAGCACGAGATGAAAGTCAAGACTGCAGCTGTAATACTTTATGACATAGGTTCAAAACAAGATCGGAAAGATTGGGTAGATGAATTTAAAGATGGCAAGATTGACATACTCTTTGTTTACAATATGCTATTAACTGGTTTTGACGCGAAGCGACTAAAGAAACTATACATAGGAAGGGTCATTAAATCCCACAATCTCTTACAGGCATTAACGCGTGTAAATCGAACATACAAAGAGTTCAAGTATGGATATGTAGTAGACTTTGCCGATATACAAGGAGAATTTGACAAAACAAATCAAGCTTACTTTAATGAGCTGCAAGAAGAGCTAGGTGATGAAATGCAACACTACTCTGACTTGTTTATTACACCAGAAGAAATAGATGAAAGAATAGATGAAATAAAGAATGCTTTATTTCATTTTGACACGAATAATGCAGAAATATTCTCACAGCAAATTTCAGAGATTAATGACCGGACGCAAATGCCTGAAATTGTCAAAGCATTGAATAGCGTAAAGAGTCTGTACAATTTGATTCGCTTGTCAGGCAACTATGACTTATTAGAAAAGCTCGACTTTAGGAAGTTAAGCATGTTGGCTAGAAGAGCACAAGAGCGTCTTAATCTGATAAACACCAAAGAACTACTCGAGTCGAGTGCAAACACTACAAACCTACTAAATGTAGCGCTGGAAAACATAATGTTTGCTTTTACCAAGATAGGTGAAGAAGAAATGGTTTTGGCGGATGAGTTAAAGGCCATCTTAAGAAAAACAAGAGAAGGACTAGCAGGTAATTTCGACAAAAAAGATCCAGTATTTATTACTTTAAAGGATGAACTAGAACGCTTGTTCAAAAAGAAAAACTTGAATGAAGTATCTAAGGAAGAAATGGAGGCAAACATTAAAGCCTTAAAAGCCATTCACGAAAAATCAAAAGAGTTAGATCGCACCAATAATTTAATTAAAGCCAAATACGAAAATGATGCGAAGTATGCTCGTATTCACAAACGCCTAATGGAGAAAGACCCATTGACGGATAGTGAGCGCAAATTATTTGAAGTATTGAGTGAACTAAAAGAAGAAGTAGATAATCAAATCTTGAAGAACGCAAAGATATTAGAAAATGAAAGCTTTGTAGATAAGATGATCGCCAGATTAGTGATTGGAGAGTTTAAAAAACAAAACATACCGCTTGATTTAGATAAATCAAAACGGGTTATCAATTTGGTAACAAAAGAATACATGAACGAATATTACGGAAGAACAGCATAACACTATATGACATCAAAAGAATTTGAAAATAAAGTAAAAGAACTTATTGACGACCTCAAAGGCGTTTGCGCCAATTATGGGTTAGGTAATGACGGAAACGAATTTAAAATAATTACCCAGGTATTTTTATATAAATTTTTAAACGACAAGTTTGCCTATGAAGTAAAACAACTTGAACCTTCACTAGCTAATGATAAAGACTGGCAAAAAAAGTTAAGTAAATACAAAAAAGACAATTATGAAATGTTGCTCCTACAGTTGAGTGAAGGTACTGCACAAATAAAACCTAAACATTTTATTTCGTTTCTATTTCATAAACAAGATGAACCAAATTTTGCAAAACTCTTCGACGATACCCTCTTGGATATTGCCAAATTAAACACTGATATCTTTTCAGTAAAAGAAGACGGCGGAGCTAAAGTGATTTTGTTCGATCGAGTAAGTGAATTTGTTACTATATCTAAGCGAGATGCATTTTGCAAGGCCATTGTTAACAAGCTTATCAACTTTAGCTTTGAGCGTATTTTTAATGAGAAGTACGATTTCTATGCTACTATATTTGAGTACTTAATTTCAGATTACAACAAAGACAGTGGTGGTAAATATGCAGAGTACTTTACACCACATGCGGTAGCCAAAATCATGGCAGCATGTTTAGTAAAAGGTAAAGTGAAGAACGTAACTTGCTATGATCCGTCTGCGGGTTCTGGCACTTTACTGATGAACTTAGCGCATGTTATCGGAGAAGACAAGTGTACTATCTACTCTCAGGATATATCTCAGAAATCGTCTAGCCTATTACGCTTAAACTTAATCTTGAACAATCTAGTACATTCTATTCAAAACATCATTCAAGGTAATACCATCTTACATCCATATCACAAACAAGATAGTGGAAGACTAGAGCAATTTGACTATATCGTTTCTAATCCACCATTTAAGCTTGAGTCCACTCCGAGAATATAAATTTTTCATTTTTAAAAAATGAAATTTTCCA
>CAYWOZ010000230.1:0-5303 GCA_964458675.1 uncultured Saprospiraceae bacterium | reverse complement strand
TTCTTTTTCTTTTTAAACTTAATCTTATAATCCTTAGTCTTGATTAAAATGACTCCGTTAGGGGCATTAAACTCATTGATGGCACGTTCACCTTTAATTACTTCAATAGCTTCTATGTCATCAGGTGAAATTTCATCGAGTATAGTACGTTGGTATTTTTTTCCATTTACAAAAAAGAGCGGAGACTTATCTTCGCCTTTTTGTGCGTCTGAAAATGAGAGTTTAGGGAGATCTTTAGTTTGTATAAGGATTACACCTTCTGGTGCATTGTACTTCTTGTTGGCTATTTCACCTTTTACAATCTCTACGCTTGCAAGGTGTTCTTCTTTTATAAGTTCTAAAGGAAAGTCAAATTCTTTGCCGTCAACGAATACTTTCATATTGCTATTTTCCTTTAGCGCAATTCCGATTTCTTGAGTCGTCTTTTGTGCAAAAGAGAATGTAAGTGATGAGAGAAGCACACAGACTACAAAGAATAGATTTTTCATTTGTTGAATATTTTTTTAATTAAATTTTAGAGTGGAAAATAATTACTTGTTGCTTGTAAATTTTGAATGACTGTAGATAATCATTTCATCCGTTTCATAAATAATTTCATTTTTATAATATTTGGGGGAGTCATTTTTTGTGAACATATTTCTAGCTTCATTTAACAATGCTTCTTTTTCAGAATAGCTTTGTTTGTCATTTGTAGGGAAACCTATAAATATGACAATAGCTAGTAAGACAGCTGCAGCCGCTGAAAATAGCTTGATTAAAAGTCTGCTCTTTCTTGGCTTTCTACCTTCAAAAGATTGCCATAGACTTTCACTTAAATCTCTTGGCACATCTGATTTGTTTTGCTTTACAAATGTAGCCCAGGCCCCAAGACTTGAATCTGAGTTTTCAAAGTGGTCGAACAACATTCGCTCTTCCTCCAAAGTGCTGACTCCAGACTCATATCTTTCAATCAAATATTTTAGCTTATCTGCATTCATAGCCATAATTATTTATTAGTTCTTTACTCACTTGTTTTCTTGCTCTCGACAATAGTACTCTAATGTGTTCTACCTTCAAGTCCAAGGCAAAAGCTATCTCTATATTTTTATATCCGTCTATGTCTCTCATGATCAAAACTTCTTGTTGTTGTGCTGGAAGTTTTTTTAGAATATTAAATATGATTTTATTCAGTTCATTCCATTCTAGTTTTTGATGCTTCACATTGCTTGTCAATTGCGCTGTAGCTGTGTGAATGTCTACTAAATTGGATTTTGACTTTCTCAATAGATCAAGACAATAATTTCTAGCCGTAAGAAATACAAAGGCTTTGATGTTTGGGTGATTTTCTAATTTTTCTCTCTTAAGCCAAAGCTTTGTCATTATTTCTTGGATGGCGTCTTCAGCATCAGCAGTATTTCCCTGCATACGTGCTACCATTGGGTAGATGCGTTCTGCCAAGGAAAATACCTGAGTTCTAAAGTCTGTCTTGTTCATCCTACTTTAATAACGAGAATATGGATAGAAGCGTAACAGCTGAATGAGGAATGATCATATTTAATAAAAAGCACCTTAAATAGAATTTCCTTTTACGACCCGCGATAGGAGCGAGCACGGAACCTGTATCATCTGGCGTGAAGCTGTGGATAGGGGGGGCTCAAGGAGGTACGACGCGAGACTGACCTATCCACTAGCTGAACCCAGATGAGGCAGGTGGAGTAAAGCGGAAAGCGCGATAAGGGCGCCTAATAAAATTGATACTAGATAAGATGAAAAATATTACTTTTGCATTAAAAAATATAAGATGAAATATAGATCCGAGAAAGATAGTATAGGAAAGATTAAAGTGCCAGCAGATAAATACTGGGCAGCGCAGACACAGCGTTCTATGCAAAACTTCAAAATAGGGGGACATACAATGCCGATAGAAGTGATTCGTGCTTTTGCGATATTGAAAAAGGCAGCGGCAAAGACCAATGCAGAATTAAAGGCACTTCCCAAAACTAAAGCGGTACTCATCGGTAAAGTTTGCGATGAAATATTGGCTGGCAAACTGGATGATCAATTTCCACTAGTGGTATGGCAGACAGGCTCTGGTACACAATCCAACATGAATGTAAATGAGGTGGTGGCGAATAGGGCGCATGTACTAAAAGGGGGTAAGCTTACGGATGAGAAAAAATCTATGCATCCAAATGATGATGTAAATAAGTCACAGTCTAGTAACGATACTTTTCCAACGGCAATGCATATCGCAGCATATACAATGATTGTAAAGGATACCATCCCTGCCATGGAGGCTTTGAGAAATACTTTTGCCGCTAAAGCGAAGGATTTTAAAAAGATAGTCAAGATTGGTAGAACACACTTCATGGATGCTACGCCTGTGACATTGGGTCAAGAACTGGGTGGCTATGTGTCTCAATTAGATCATGGAATCGCGGCTATCAAATATTCTCTTAAGCACTTGAGTGAATTGGCACTTGGTGGTACTGCAGTAGGTACGGGTCTAAACACCCCTAAAGGATATGATAGGAAAGTAGCGAAGCATATCGCAAAGTTGACAGGCTTGCCATTTGTGACAGCTAAGAATAAGTTTGAAGCATTGGCTGCACATGATGCTATAGTAGAGGCGCATGGTGCATTGAAAACGGTAGCTTGCTCACTGATGAAAATCGGAAACGATATCAGAATGTTGTCGTCTGGACCAAGATCAGGGATAGGGGAAATAGTTATCCCAGCGAATGAACCAGGCTCTAGTATCATGCCAGGTAAAGTGAATCCTACACAATCAGAAGCATTGACTATGGCGATGGCGCAGGTAGTCGGTAATGATGTGGCGATTAATGTAGGTGGAATGACGGGGCACTTTCAGTTGAATGTATTTAAGCCAATGATGATTTTTAACTTTTTGACTTCTGCCCGATTGATAGCTGATTCTTGTAATAGCTTTAATGAGAATTGTGCAAAAGGTATCCAACCGAATCTGGAACGTATCACTGAAATGTTGAACAACTCACTAATGTTAGTCACCGCTTTAAATACCAAAATCGGGTACGACAATGCAGCAAAAATTGCAAAGAAGGCTTATAAAGAGGGAACAACTTTGAAGGCAGCTGCTTTGAAACTTGGTTTCTTGAATGAAAAGGAATATAACAAATGGGTTAGACCAGAGAAAATGGTATAACGGATATGCTTTGTTTACCCACGTTATGATGGACAATGAGACATTTACGCGGAGAGGGAAAATCTATTGCATTTTAGAATGCAATAGATAGAATTGATAATAATAGTGTTAATGTTTTAGTATGGTAGAATGTAAATGAAGCCTGACATATTATTCAAAAGAAATATATGTCAGTAGATATACTACAATGGATACTCGTAATAGGGCTTAGTCTTTTGCTCTTTTTTTTAGCACCACTTGCTAAAACAGAAAAGGCTTTTTTTAAGGGAGAGGGGGCAAAAGGAAAGCCTAACTTTTGGCTTTTAACGAGTAGTTTGGTTATTTCTTGGCTATTTGCAAAATCAATAACCAATTCAGCCAACCTAGGATTAGAATTTGGACTCGTCGGAGGAGTGGCTTATGCTGGCTATTATTTCTCTTTTGTAGTAGCAGGATTACTTATTTACAAGCTGCGTTCAAAGGGGGGATTTATGTCCATCCATCATTTTTTGGAAACCAAATTTGGAAAAGGAGCGCTTGTTATTTTTTCTATTTTGATTTCCTTTCGAATGTTCAATGAGGTATGGTCCAATTCTATGGTTATCGGTACTTACTTTGGGGACGAAGGATCTACTCCTTATCTATTGGCAGTTGTTGTTTTCACTACATTGACAATTGCTTACACGATTAAAGGGGGGATGAGTAGTTCTTTGTTTACAGACATGATTCAAATGATACTCTTTAGTATTTTGTTGATGGTAATATTGTTTATGATATTCCCCAAAACCGACTATAATATAAGTGCTTTTGTGAATAGTGGTACTTGGAGCATGTCCCAAGGTGTAAATCTCTTGATGCTTGCCCTTCTTCAATCATTCTCATATCCATTTCACGATCCAGTAATGACAGATAGGGGATTTGTGACAGACGCCAAGATAACAAGGAAGTCATATTTATGGTCCGCTGTGATAGGGATGACATGCATAATCCTTTTTAGCTTTGTAGGTATCTATGGAAGAATGGAAGGCGTGAGTGGCCAAGCACCTGTTGAGGTAGCCAAGCTACTTGGGGTTCCAATGATGCTGGTTATGAACTTCATTATGATTACATCTGCGGCATCTACTTTGGATAGTACCTTTTCTTCATTTTCAAAATTGATTCACCTTGACCTCAAGATAGCAAAGCCTACCTTGACAGGAGGGCGGATATCTATGGTTGTAATCGCTGCTGCTGGGACCATTCCTGTATTCTTCAACCCTGACATTATTTCTGCAACTACTTATAGTGGAACCGTAGTTATTGGTTTAGCTCCCATATTTTTATTTTGGAACATGAAGGTGCCTCCTATGTCTTTTTATCTTTCAGTAGTAGGTGGATTTATAGCCGTGGTGTTAATGATAGTGTACCCACTACCAGAAAGTATGCTTTTTTCGACCGGTAAATATTCGGATTTGTTAGCCATAAATATATATGGAACGATTATTTGTTTTGCGTTTTTCTTAGTTCCTAAATATATTCCATTTTTAAATTCAAAATAGGTTTGTACTCTAGTTCGGTATTAAAAGAAGTTGTTTGGTGAACGACATATTGGACGCGAATGCTATCTTTGATGCTTATCAATTAATTAAAGAATCGACTATGAAGATTAGACTATGTTTACTTATTGCTTGCTTGTTCTCAATTTTGGTGAGCTCGCCTGTATATGCTGTGCATAAAGCACCTCTAGAGGCTAAATCAGAATCTATTACCTTAAAAGAAGGCAAAAAAATTAAGAAAATAGAGAAGCAATTAGGAAAGCTGGAATCCAAAATAAAGAAGAAACTAAGTAAGAAAGCATTGAAAGGAGACCGAGCAGATGTTGATTTTGAGGACGATGTGGACAAGTGGATGTGGTTCTGGATTTTTGGATGGGGGCTTGGAATCGTTCTTCCTGTGCTTGCTTCTGTACTTAGCCTTGGTCTAGTGAGTACGCTGATAGGATTGATTGGAGCATTGGCCGCTACCTTTGGGACGGTATCTTTAGTTATCTGGCTAGTAAAGAAATTCTCTTAAGGCCGAGATAAAGTTAGGCAAGAATTGCTCTTTAAATAACAATAAGCGAGGGTATTTATTTGCACAATCCCCTTATTTGGGCTATCTTTGCCGAGCTTTTGAGAAATTA
>CAYWOZ010000229.1:0-5359 GCA_964458675.1 uncultured Saprospiraceae bacterium | reverse complement strand
GCGGCAGGTCACCTTGTGTGATGAGACGCACGATGTGATGAGGCGCGATAAATCTATGTCTATACTATCGGCGTCTATACTTTTGCGCTCCCGGTAGAAGCGATATGAGGTGTCGGCTGGGCGTAATGAAGGAATGACTGACGACGGATGAGCCCTCGCGGCGAATACTAGTCAGGCATATCCTGAATACGACTAGCAGGTGCCGAATACAAGCGAATGACGGGTAAAAGCGCCCTCCTTTAAAACAGTAATAGTATAATGTCTTTATTTCAGGAATTTAAGCGTTCATATTCCTACCTTTGGTGGCATAAAAATAAAATTGAGATATGCATGTATCATTGAATTGGTTGAAGGACTACTTGCAAACGGATTTGTCGCCAGATAAGATTAGTGAGATTCTCACAGAAATAGGATTGGAAGTAGAAGGAATGGAAATGAAGGAGTCTGTAAAAGGAGGTCTAGCGGGGCTAGTAGTAGGTGAAGTGAAGGAGTGTGGACGTCATCCCAATGCAGATAAATTGTCCTTGACCAAAGTAGATGTAGGAGGGGACGACTTGCTACAAATCGTATGCGGAGCACCAAACGTAGCAGCAGGTCAAAAAGTGGTGGTAGCTACCATCGGAACCACACTGTATGGAGAGGATGGAGAGCCTTGGAAAATCAAGAAAGGAAAGATCCGTGGAGAGGAGTCGCAAGGAATGCTTTGTGCCGAAGATGAAATAGGGATTGGTAATAGTCATGATGGTATCATAGTACTGGATGCTGCTGTGCCTATCGGTAAAAAGGCAAGTGAGCACTTTGAAATAGAGCAAGACTATATTTATGAAATCGGTCTGACACCGAATCGCTCAGACGCGACCTGCCACTTAGGTGTAGCTAGAGATTTAGCTGCTGCACTAAAAGTAAACTATAAAGAGAATGGTACCTTGGCTTTGCCAGACTTGTCCGCCTTCAAAGTAGATGAGACCACTAAGAGTATAGCAGTAGAGGTAGAAGATGCACAGGCTTGCCCTCGATTTTCAGGCGTCATCCTGACGGGCTTGAAGAAAATGGATTCACCTGAATGGTTACGTAATAGACTCCAGTCGATAGGAGTAAAATCGATCAATGCTGTTGTTGACATTACCAATTTTGTGCTGCATGAATATGGACAGCCATTGCACGCGTACGATTTCGAAAAAATAACTGGAAATAAAATCATTGTGAAGAAGTTGGCAGAAGGGACTCCTTTCCAAACTTTGGACGATAAAGAAATAAAATTGAACGCAGAGGATCTAATAATCTGTGATGGTAATGCGAAAGGAATGTGCATAGCTGGTGTGTATGGGGGCTTAGGTACTGGAGTGTCGGATACCACAACGAGTATATTTTTGGAGTCTGCGCATTTTCATCCAATGACTTTGCGCAGGACAAGTACACGGCATCACCTCAGAACGGATGCGGCGAAGGTTTTTGAAAAAGGTAGTGATCCGAACAAGACTATTGATGCTTTGAAGCGGGCGTGCATGCTACTGCAATCTATAGTTGGTGCGAAAGTAAGTTCTGAGATAGTGGATATCTACCCGGAGGAAATAAAGCCAAAGGTAATAGATGTATCTAAGGCTCAAATCAATAAGATGATGGGAATCGATATTACGGAGACCGAGGTGATGGATATATTCGGAGCACTCAATATGCCTTTTGAAAAGATAGCTGATACAGGTTATAAGGTGAGTGTGCCTACCGATAAGTTTGATGTTATAAGAGAGGCAGATGTAATAGAAGAAATCATACGCATATACGGCCTCAACAAAATACCTATTCCGACTAAAATCAATGCTTCTATCTCTTCTGATAAGACGCTACAACCACTAAAGATAAAATCTAAATTATCTGACGTGCTAGCGGGTATGGGTTTTTTCGAAATGATGGCGGTGTCTTTGTCGCAGTCTAGTTATTACGAAAAGGCACTCCCAAGAGACATGACTTCTCTAGTGTATGTAAATAACACTTCTAATAGAGACTCGAATATCATGCGTCCCGATATGCTGATTTCTGGATTGGAAGTGATACAACGAAATCAAAATAGACAAAACGCAGATTTACGTTTGTTTGAATTTGGAAAGATTTATCACCAAGCGGAAAACGGAATTAAAGAACAAAATAGGTTAAGTGTATTCTTGACTGGCCAGGCAAATAGTGAGAGTTGGATGAATCCTGATAAGAATATGGTTTCCTTCTACGATCTGAAGTCGACTGTAAAGCTGATACTGGAAAAGTTAGCTATTCAAGGTTTTCAGATAGAGTCGCTATCGGATGACGCCTTGACATACGGTCAGAAGTATTTCCGTGGTCCGAATCCTTTGGTTAGGTTGGGTAAAGTCAAAACTTCCATCACCAAGCACTTCGGAATCAAAAATGAAGTCTTTTTTGCGAGCTTAAATCTAGATAGTATCTACAAATCTACGGCAAAGCAGCAGGTTTCATTTAAAGGCTTGACGAAGTTTCCTGGTACGCGTAGAGACCTCGCATTAGTAGTAGATGAATCGGTGGAATTCGGTAAAATTCAAGCAATTGCGAAAAAAATTGAAAAGAAATACTTAAAAGAGGTAAATTTGTTTGATATTTATCGAAATGATGAACAAATCGGGAAAGGAAAGAAATCTTACTCTGTAAGCTTCGACTTCGAAAATCCTGAAAAAACGATAAAGGACAAGGAGGTCGACAAGATCATGAAATCCTTAATCCATAAATACGAAGAGGACCTAAATGCGACGATACGTCGTTGATTTAGAACTATTTAAGAGAACTCATGGATTATTCAGTACAAAACAAGGTAGAGTCAATAAAAATTAAGGCTAAGCAATTGGCTTTGAAAGTCGAACGCTTGGAGAAAGAAAATGAGTTTTTGACTAAAAAATTAAAACAATTAGAGAAAAAACAAGGTAATATACATATAGCTCAATCGAATGATAACAAGCCAGTTACTGCCTCAAAAGCAAAAGGCAAAGCGAAGTCAGACAAGAGCATCATAAAACTGAAAAAGGAAGTGGATCAATATATCAAAGAAATAGACCGATGTATTGAGTGGGTAAAGGAAGTGTAATTATACTTTAGGTATTTTTAATAATGAGCGATACTACAAACGAAATCAAGAATATTAAAGTCATGTTGGGAGGGAGAAGTTTTCCGCTCAAGGTGGAAGCCCATAAAGAGGCCGCTATTCTTCAAGTAGTAAAGGAACTGAATACTAAGATTAATAAATTTCAACTCGATTACGCCAAAGCCAGCAAAGAAGATATTCTTTCGATGGTATTACTTACCAATGCCGTGGATTTGCAAGAGCTATCCTCCGGCAAATCTGACCTTTCTGTTTTTAATGATGACCTTTCTGAGATAGACGAGATATTAGAAGCTGCTATTTAGTAGTTTCAAGACACGCTATCATTTCATTTTTCTGGGCAGGGCTATAAACGTATAGCCTGCATATTTTTTATTTAATCTATTTAATCAAAAAATACATGGAAATTATAATAGCTGCGATCGTAGCGCTTATTGTAGGTGCGGGAGGTACCTACTTCACTGTAGGCAAAGCCAATCAAAATGCTGTCGAAGAAGCCAACAAACAGGCGGACTTAGCCCTCAAGGAGGCGAACCTAAATGCACAGAGAAAGTTAGATGAAGCCAATGTAAAGGCTGAAAAGATTATCGCTAAGGCAGAATCAAAGAACGAATCTGTAAAGCAGAAGAAAATCCAAGAAGCTAAAGAGAAGTACAGCTCTATGCGATCTGAGCATGACAAGCGTGTCAATAAGTTTAAGGTAGAATCTAAAGAAAGAGAATTAGAAATTAAGTCTCTAGAGAAGGATTTGGACCATAAGCAGAAGCAGTTCTCTACTAAGTTGGAAGACATCGAGGCTAAAGAATCAGAGGTGAAGGCCATTAAAGAGAATTTGGATAGACAGCTTAACATCGTATCTAAGAAGAAAAAGGATTTAGAAGCTAAAGAAGATGAGCATATCAAAAAGCTTGAGTCTGTAGCGAGATTGTCTGAGGCAGAAGCGAAAGAACAAATCCTAGACGCTGTAAAAGCCAAGTCAGAGAACGAGGCGATGGCTTTGGTAAAAGCTTCCATCTCAGAGGCTAAAGTTACGGCTAATAAAGAAGCGAAGAAAATAGTAATCCAATCTATCCAAAGGATGTGCGCGGAGTATACTATTGAAAATACAGTATCCGTTTTTAACCTAGAGTCAGATGACATCAAAGGTCAGATAATTGGTAGAGAAGGTAGAAACATTAGAGCTCTAGAAGCAGCTACTGGGGCGGAGATTGTAGTAGACGATACACCAGAGGCAATTGTAATTTCTAGTTTTGACCCAATTAGAAGAGAAGTGTGTAGACTTTCTTTGAAAAAGCTAGTGGCGGATGGTAGAATTCACCCTGCTCGTATCGAAGAGGTGGTAGAGAAGACTAGAAAGCAGCTTGAAGAGCAAATCAGAGAGATAGGAGAGCGTACGGTTATCGACTTGGATATCCATGGCTTAGATCCTTACTTGGTAAAGATGGTAGGTCGTATGCGTTTTAGATCATCTTATGGTCAGAATCTATTAAAGCACTCTATTGAGACAGCTAATCTTTGTGCTATCATGGCGGCAGAGTTAGGCTTGAACTCTAAGCAGGTGAAAATGGCTAAGCGTGGTGGATTGCTACACGATATAGGAAAAGTAGCAGAGGAAGAGAGTGAGTTGCCACACGCATTGTTAGGAATGAAAATATGTGAAAAGGCTAAAGAGCATGCAGTGATATGTAATGCAGTAGGAGCCCATCACGATGAAATAGAAATGAATAACATTATCTCACCGCTTGTACAAGCGTGTGATGCGATATCAGGAGCGAGACCAGGAGCACGTCGTGAAATCATGGAAAGCTATATGCAGCGTATCAATGAGCTGGAAGAATTGGCTTTGGGCCACGAGGGTGTGCAAAAGGCATACGCTATGCAGGCTGGACGTGAGTTGAGAGTTATAGTGGAGAGTGAAAAAGTATCAGATGAGTATGCAGATGACTTAGCATTTATGATCTCTGAAAAGATTCAAAATGAGATGCAGTATCCAGGACAAGTAAAAATAACGGTGATTCGAGAGAAGAGAGCCGTTTCGTTTGCGAGATAGGTAGAAGAAAAATTGTTTATTTGTGTATTCGTTTAATCGTTTATGAAAATTAAACAATTTGATGTGTGTTAAAACACTTAAATAAAAATGGGTTTGTCAGATCTGAGGGATTTGGCAAACCCATTTTTTTGGGAGTAATAAAAGAGGCATCTTCCATTGCGTTAATGAAATTTTATACATATATTTAGGTTGTACCAATATTGTACACG
>CAYWOZ010000228.1:0-5370 GCA_964458675.1 uncultured Saprospiraceae bacterium | reverse complement strand
TGAAAATTACTCCTCAAGGAAATATCAACCTAAATTTTGGAATTGATCAACAGAGAGTGGATAACCCGCAGTTGACAGAACGACAAAGAAGAAATGGAGGGTTTGATTTTGATATGGCGATTCAGATGAGTGTGCAGGGGAAGATTGGAGAAAAGTTGAATCTGAATACAAACTATAATACGCAAGCGACTTTTGATTTTGAAAATCAGTTAAAACTCTCTTACGATAGTGATGCTTTTAGCGAAGATGAAATAATCAAAAGAATAGAAGCAGGTAATGTGCGCCTACCATTGAGAACGAACCTAATCGAAGGTTCCGAATCTTTATTTGGTGTACTAACGGAATTGCAATTTGGAAAACTGTGGATAACAGCTGTGGCTTCTCAACAAAAATCACAAAGAGAGCAATTGCAAATACAGGGTGGTTCGGAACTTCAAGAATTTGAAGTTTTTGCAGATAGCTATGATGAAAATAGACACTTTTTCCTTTCCCATTACCATAGAAATAATTTTGAAGAGGCTCTAAGCAATCTTCCGCAGATCAATAGCCAATTTATAGTTACTCGAATGGAGGTGTGGATTACTAATGATAGAAACGCTACAGAAGGTGGTGTAAGAGATATTGTAGCCTTGGCGGATTTGGGAGAAGGAGAGCCCAACCTACTGCATAGTCCAGACAATATAAATATTCCAATGATACCGTTTGCTGTAGATGCAGATGGAGAAGCACTGCCTACCAATGAGTCGAATGATTTGTATACTAGAATCTTGGGAATACCAAGTGCGAGAACATTGAACAATTCTGTTGCAACACTGCAAGGTGGAAGATTTCAACTTACCCAAGCAAAAGATTTCGAAAAAGTAAGAGCCAGACTTTTGAGTCCTTCTGAATATAGTTTTGATGCAGCTCTTGGTTTTGTCTCCGTGAATGTGAATCTTAGACCTGATCAAGTTTTAGGAGTTTCTTATCAATATACTTATAAGGGAGAGGTGCATACCGTGGGTGAATTGACCAATGACGTGCCTATCGGATCTGATACTTTAGGCGTAATTTTCACGAAGCTATTGAAGAGTACTACTCAGCGTGTGGATGTTCCTTCTTGGGATTTGATGATGAAGAATATTTACGGTATCGGGGCATTTCAAGTAGGAAGAGAAGATTTTAAATTGGACGTATTTTATGAGGACCCAGGAAATGGAGAGAAGCGTTTCTTGCCAGAATCTAATTTGTCTGGTACGCCTCTTATTCGTGTCTTCAATCTAGATAATCTGAATTCGCAAGGAGATCCCTTGCGGGATGGGGTCTTTGATTTTGTACCAGGGCTGACGATTAACACTCAGACTGGTAGAATCATGTTTCCCGTTTTAGAGCCCTTCGGTTCTTCATTGGCTGCTCAAATAGATGATCCTGCATTTGTCAATAGGTTTGCTTACGAAGAATTGTATGATTCTACTTTGACACAAGCCCGTGAATTTCCTGAATTTAATCGATTTAAGATTGCGGGTTCATTTAAGTCATCGGTTTCTTCTGAAATATCTCTTGGTGCATTTAATCTTCCTGAAGGTTCAGTAACGGTGACCGCTGGGGGTAGAGTACTAGAAGAAGGAATTGATTATGAAGTAGATTACAATATAGGTCGTATCAAAATTTTGAACGATGCCATCTTGAATTCAGGAACGCCCGTTAATGTATCTTTTGAAAACAATTCCCTTTTTGGATTTCAGAATCGAACGATGGTTGGTTTACGAGCGGATTATCGATTCAGTGAGGAATTGAGTATTGGGGGTACCTATATGCATCTATTCGAAAGGCCCTTTACCCAAAAAGTAAACATTGGGGATGACCCTATTAATAATAGAATTTTTGGTCTAGATATTAGCCTTGACAAAGATGCGCCCTGGCTGACCAAATTTGTAGATGGGATACCAGGTATCAATACTAAGGAACCCTCAAGAATAACTTTTGTGGCAGAAGGAGCTTACTTAAAACCAGGTCACTCAAGAGCCATTAATTTAGGGTCTTCCGAAGATGAAACCGATGAAGAAAGAGAAGACCGATTGGGTGGTTCAGTTTATTTGGATGATTTTGAAGGAAGTACAAGTTCTTTTGATTTACGCCAACCGGCCAACCAATGGTTTATAGCTTCTGTGCCTCAAAATGATGATAGGAATAATAATCCTATGTTTCCCGAGTCTGCTATGATTGATAACACAGCCTCTGGAGCAAACAGAGCATTGATCAACTGGTATAGAATAGATCCGAGTGTGAATTGCGACCAGGATAGTAATGACCCTTCTACTTCTTATTGTTCGACTATCGGATTGAGTGAAATATTTCCTAATCGACAGATCGCACCAGGTCAAAATAGTACCGCGCAAACTTTCAACTTGAGTTACTATCCAAGTGAAAGAGGACCCTACAATTTTGACCTCCCGAATGGTGGGACACCATTTTCAGCTGGTATATTAGGAGATGGTACGTTAGCTAGACCAAGTACAAGATGGGGTGGTATTATGAGATCCTTGAATCAAAATAACTTTGAAGCGGCTAATATTGAATACTTAGAGTTTTGGATGTTGAGTCCATTTCTAGGAGATCAAAATGGAGCAGTGGCAAGTGATGGTAGAATGTTCGTGGAGTTTGGTAATATTTCAGAAGATATCTTGCGAGATTCTAGATTGGCTTTTGAAAATGGTCTTCCCACTCCTGGTGAAGACAGACAATTAGATCAGACTGCTTGGGGGGCCATCCCGAGATCTCCTATCATTGTGAATGCTTTTAATAATGATCCTGAAAGTAGAAATTTGCAAGATGTGGGACTAGATGGATTAGATGATGCAGGGGAGTTGGATAGGTATGCGGATATTATAGACCAATATAGGACTTCTATAGTCGATCAAGATGCTCTTAATCAGATATTGGAGGATCCTGCCAATGATAACTTTAGATTTTTCGATAATGATGAAGCTCAGGCGGAGGTGGATGCGACAGGGAATGAGTTGTTGCGATATTCAAGATTTAATAATCAACAAGGAAATTCAAGATCAAATACTGCTGATAATATTGCGCAATTGGGAGGTAGGCTACAGTCTAGTACGAATATTCCAGATTCAGAGGATTTGAATAGAGATAACACCTTGAGTGAGACGGAGTCTTATTTTCAATATGAGATTCCTATTACGGGCGATGGCACAGGAGGTATAGAGATGAACAAGTTTATAGCGGATGTGCAAGAGGGGGCAGATGGCCGTAGATGGTATAGATATCTTATCCCTTTAAATGAGTTTGATGCTAGAGTTGGGGGGATACAAAACTTCCGTTCTATTCGATTTATGAGAATGTATATGAAGGATTTTTCTACCCCGGTAAATCTTCGATTTGCGAGATTGGAGCTAGTGAGAAATCAATGGAGAAGGTATCAAAGGAACTTAGATGTCGCAAGTATTGGCCCAGCGCCAGAAACATCTAATGGGACAGAGTTTGTAGTGAACTCTGTGAATATAGAAGAGAACTCAGAGAAGGAGCCTTTTAACTATGTAATACCAAGAGGGATACAAAGAGAGCAATCTTTAGGGGCTTTTCCACAAGTCCTGCAGAATGAGCAATCCCTTGCCTTGAATGTCTGTGACTTAGAAGCTGGAGATGCCAGAGCCATATATAGGAATATTAATTTTGATATGCGTGTATATGAGCGCTTAAGAATGTTTGTCCATGCGGAGGATGTTCCTGGAGAGGTCAGTTCAGAACCTGGAGAATTGTCTTTCTTTATGCGAATTGGCTCGGATTATGAAGAGAATTATTATGAGTATGAAATACCGCTGACCTTGTCAGATCCTGACTTCGAAAATGATGGTTCGGATGACTTTATCAATGAAGTTTGGAGAGCAGAAAATGAACTCAATTTTGAATTGGATTTATTGCGAGATTTGAAAGTAAGGCGGAATTCCATGCCTGGACAATCAATAAACGATATATTTTATGAAAAAATACCAAACCCTGCAAACGATGATATTGTCAATACAATCCGGATAAAAGGAAATCCAAATCTAGGTTTAGTCAAAGGCATGATGCTAGGAGTGCGGAATAATAAGGATGGAGCGGAGACCGTCTGTACAGAAGTATGGGTAAATGAATTAAGGCTAAACGGTTTAGATGAACGTGCAGCTGGAGCAGCTGTGACTAGATTAGATATGCAGTTGGCTGACTTCGGTAACGCGAGTGTATCCGCCGAGTATCGATCTAATGGTTGGAGAAGGTTAGAGGAAAAACTAGCGCAAACGCAAAGAGAAGAAGTTGTATCTTTTGATGCTACGACTAGTTTAGAGTTGTCAAAGTTCTTCCCAGAAAGATGGGGGCTGAAGATTCCATTTTATGCCTCTATATCGGAAACTAGAAAAAACCCTGAATTCGATCCATATGATTTAGATATACCCCTCAAGGAAAAAATAGCGAGAGCGGATCCTGAAAAAAGAGATTCGATAAGGGAGCAAGCACAAGACATTTCTTCTATTAAGAGCTTTAACTTTACTAATGTTCGTAAAGAACGGACTACTGAAAGAGTGCCTCTTCCCTTTGATATTTCGAACTTTGCGTTTACTTATGCAAAGACAATTACAGACAAGTCGACACCTTTGATTGAGACTGATCAGATAGATCAAACGCGTGGGGCGGTTAATTATAATTATAGCACGAAGCCTTTGTATATCAGCCCATTTAAGAAGTTGATAAAAGGAGAAAAGTTGAGTAAGCATTTGGCTTTAATTAAAGATGCAAATATCAATTTGATTCCCAGCTCATTTTCTTTCAACACTTCTGTAGATAGATTAAGAGCAGAAACGAAGTATAGATTTGCTGGAGATGACGCTTTTAGAAGCACTTTCTTCGATAAACGATTTACCTGGGATAGAAACTATAACCTCCAATGGAATATCACTAAGAATCTAGATTTTAATTTCAATGCTAATAATTTATCCGTAATTGACGAACTAAGTGAATTCGATCCAGTTACAGAAGATCTTAGACCTAGAGAAGAGCTAAATGATTTTATATTAGAAAACCTGCGAGGTGGAGGTAGAAATAAGAGTTATAATCACAATGCCAATGTGAGTTATACGCTACCCTTTAAGAGTATTCCACTTTTGGATTGGGTGAATGCCCGAGTCCAGTATGGAGCTTCCTATGGATGGGATGCTGCTGCACTGAACGTGACGGAATTGGGTAACATCATACAAAATACACAGAATAGACAGGCGAGCTTAGATTTTAATTTTGAACAGCTTTACAATAAGTCAAAATATCTAAGTAAGATTAATGGCGGCAATAGAAGAGGTAATTCTAGAGGAGGAAGAACTAATGCTAGACTACAAAATT
>CAYWOZ010000227.1:2860-5409 GCA_964458675.1 uncultured Saprospiraceae bacterium | reverse complement strand
GAGAAGTTGTCAGGCAAAATGATATCTGGCGTTACTCCTTTCAACTGAGTAGAACCTCCATTGATTCTGTAGAACTTCTGGATGGTCAACTTCACCTCTCCTAATGGCTTCAAATCGTCGTTACCTCTGATAGCAGAATCTAAATCAAAGAAACGCTGTACTGTTCCTTTACCAAAAGTGTTATTAGACCCGATGATCACTGCACGACCATAATCCTGCAAAGCAGCCGCTAAGATTTCAGATGCAGACGCAGAGAATTCATTTACCATCACGATAAGTGGCCCATCATACTGTACTGTTGGATCTTCATCTTCTAGTACTTCTGGCTTACGGTTACGCGCTTTCACTTGTACGATAGGTCCTTCTTCGATAAACAATCCTGACATAGTCACTACGTCTCTCAAAGATCCCCCTCCGTTATTTCTTAAATCTAAGATGATTCCATTTACATTTTTAGCGTTTAACTTTTCTACTTCTTTAGCTACATCGACTGCACAGCTTCTTCCGCCTCTACGATTGAAATCCGCATAGAATCTTGGCAGTTTGATATAACCGATATTATCTACGATATCCGTGTAGTTCAATGTAGCAGACTTAGCATAGCCTTCATCAATAATAACTACATCTCTCACGATACTAATATCTTTTACTGTTCCATCTACACGCTTCACGGTTAGGATAACTTCTGTTCCTTTCTTACCCCTAATCTTTGCCACTACATCGTCGATACGAAGTCCAGTAACGTCTAGTGGCTCTTCTGTAGAATCTCCCCCTTGAGTCACCTTCATGATCAAGTCTTCTACTTCAAGGTCTTTCCCTTTCCATGCTGGTCCACCTGGTATGATACTCACCACCTTAGTATATTCTTCTCCTGTCTGAAGACGCGCTCCAATTCCTTCTAGCGTACCAGACATGTTAATGTCAAAATTTTCTTTGTCTTTCGGTAAGTAGTAAGACGTATGTGGATCAAAAACATTTGTGATTGCATTGAGGTAGTTAGACATATAGTCTGTTCTACGCTCTTGGTTTAATCTTTCAAACCAATCATCATATCTCTCTAGTGTTTTTTCACGTACTTCTATTTCTAGTTCTTCTCTTGACATAGCCAACAACTCTTCTCGGTTCGCTGCTTCCTTCTTCATACTCTTCTCGGACTTCATCTTTTCTTCATCCGTCATGTCAGCCATCTTATCTTCCATTGACTCTGGCTTGTAATTACGAGCTTCTTCTTGCTGGTCTAACTTTGTAGCCAACCTAGTCATCACATCGTACTTAAGGCTCTTTCTCCAGTATTCTTTTAATGTTGCTTCATCTTTGGCAAATTCTTTCTTGTCCCCATCTAGTTCTATGTCTTCTGTCTTGGTAAAGTCAAAAGGTTCTTTCAATAGCTCCTTATAGAATCCTTCTGCTCTAGCTAATCCTGCTTTTTTAAGCTCTACAGACTTTTCAAAAAATTCGTAGTTAGGATTTGTGATTGCATCATCTATTTGCATCTCATAGGCATTCAACATATCTACCTCTGAAGCCGTAAACCAACGGCGACCATTATCTAGTCGCTCTAAGTATAAATCGAATACCTGCTTGGAGAAGTCATCGTCTACATCGTTTGGAGAATAGTGCAACTGCTGTATTCCACCCAAAAGGGTCTGTAAAAGCAGATTGTCTTTTTCTTCGAGATCTATATGTGGAGCGTATGATGCTACGAATAAGCCTATTATAACGACGGCAAAAAATAAGGGACCTTTGAAATTCATCTAAATTTGATTTTAGTCTTTACGATGTAGATTGTAGTACAAATATGCTTCCTAATTTTCAGGCTAAGCATTCTATCCTCTATAACGCAATTAATCTACTAATAAATATACTTTTTATTGGGGAAATAGTTGTGATAACTCCCTCTTAGGACGGTATTTAACGGAAAAATAACAGAAAAAAGAGAGGTGTTAGGCGTTAGGCGTTAGGTGTTAGGCAAGGAAGGCTGCGCCTTGAGTAAAACAGCTAAAGCTCAAATACGCTAACTTTGGGTACATTTAAGGCTATTTATTGATATAAAAGGGCACATTTTCATTGTTCATAAAAAATCGAAAATCACCTTAGCAATTCCTATCTTATGCATAAAAACAATCATGAGAAACTTTAGAAGTTTAGAAATCTGGAAGAGAAGTTTTGAGCTTGTAAATGATATTTACGAGCAGAGTCATTACCTACCAAGTGATGAGAAATTTGGCTTGAAATCGCAAATTCGAAGGTCAGCCGTGTCTATCCCTTCTAATATAGCCGAAGCTTGTAGTCGGAGAACAAATAAAGATTTTTCTAGATTCCTTGAGATTGCCATTGGTTCTGCTTTTGAGCTTGAAACTCAATTGCTAATCGCTATTAGAGTAAAAATGTTAGATGAAAAAACAACTACCCCAATCATTGATGAATTGAATCAAATCCAAAGAATGATTAATGCTTTTCACTCAAGTTTAAAAGGAAAGTAGAAAAAGGCGTTAGGCGTTAGGCGTTAGGCGTTAGGCGTTAGGCGTTAGGCGTTAGGCGTTAGGCGT
>CAYWOZ010000227.1:0-2760 GCA_964458675.1 uncultured Saprospiraceae bacterium | reverse complement strand
TTAGGCGTTAGGCGTTAGGCGTTAGGCGTTAGGCGTTAGGCGTTAGGCGTTAGGCAAAATTAAAAATACCAATCAAAAGTATGGCTAAATTTAAAGTAAAAAATCAAAACTAAAGCATTACTTCTAATACCTAAATCCTAACACCTATTAAAAAAGCCCCAACCCAAAGGAAGGAGCTCTTTCATATATCTTAAACCCAAAAAGTGGGTCAACAACTCAATTATAAAAACGGGGCAATAACCAATGCTACCACTGACATCAACTTCAAAAGGATATTCAAAGAAGGGCCAGATGTATCCTTAAACGGATCCCCTACTGTATCCCCTACTACTGCTGCCTTGTGTGGCTCAGAACCTTTGTAGTACTTCTCTCCACCGATAGTCACACTGTCTTCAAACATCTTCTTAGCATTATCCCATGCACCACCAGCGTTAGACTGGAAGATCGCCATCATCACACCACATACCGTCACACCAGCTAGTGTACCTCCTAGTGTCTCTGCACCAAATACAAATCCAATCAATACTGGAGTAGTTACTGCTATCACACCTGGTATAATCATTTCACGAATAGAAGCCTGCGTTGAAATCGCAACACACTTCTCGTAATCCGCTTTTCCATCAGCTGCTTCGAAAGCTTTCTGATCTTTTTCAGACCACTTCTCGAAATCAGTTCCGTCATTTCTTTTCATCGCATCCAATGCAATCTTTAATTCTGGTATAGTCTGAAACTGTCTTCTCACTTCTTTGATCATATCCATCGCCGCTCTACCTACTGCATTCATAGACAATGCAGAAAATAAGAATGGAAGCATACCTCCCACAAACAAACCAGCCATCACTTTTGGATTGGCAATATCAATATTTGAAATACCCGCTGTAGTCATGAAAGCGGCAAACAATGCTAGTGCAGTCAATGCTGCAGAACCAATCGCAAACCCTTTTCCAATTGCTGCAGTCGTGTTCCCTACTGCATCCAACTTATCTGTACGTTGTCTTACCTCTTTTGGCAGCTCAGCCATCTCCGCGATACCCCCTGCGTTATCTGCTACTGGTCCGTAAGCATCTACTGCCAACTGAATACCTGTATTAGACAACATTCCTACTGCTGCAATAGCGATACCGTACAGACCACCAAAGTAGTGTGCCCCCATAATCGCTCCAGCTAATATGATAGTTGGTATAGCTGTAGACATCATCCCTACACCAAGACCTGCAATAATGTTTGTCGCAGCACCTGTGATAGATTGATCTACTATAGATTGTACTGGTTTAGTACCTGTACCTGTATAGAATTCTGTAACGATTCCGATCAATAGACCAGAAGCCAAACCAATCAATACAGCCACAAAAACGCCCCATGACTTATAAGTAACTCCATCATACGTCCAATCTCCTGGAAGCATTTGAGTTACGATTAAGTATGTCGCTACAATCATAAGAAATGCAGAAATAAATTCTCCTCTGTTCAATGCTTTTTGAGGATCACCACCTTCTTTTACTTTCACAAAGAAAGTACCGATGATAGAAGTTATGATACCCACACCCGCTAATACGAGTGGCAATAAGACTGCAGACAAATTATCAAATCCATCGCTCCATCCAACACTACCCATCAAAGCAGCACCTAATACCATAGTACCGATAATAGACCCTACATAAGATTCAAACAAATCGGCTCCCATACCCGCTACATCACCTACGTTATCTCCCACGTTATCGGCGATAGTCGCTGGATTCAGTGGGTGATCTTCAGGGATACCTGCTTCTACTTTACCCACTAGATCGGCCCCTACATCGGCAGCCTTCGTATAGATACCACCACCTACTCTCGCGAACAATGCGATAGAAGAAGCACCAAATGAAAAACCAGTTAATATCGTAATCACTCTATTTACCTCACCGGCAGTAGAGATACCAAACATGCTACTATATAAAAGGAACAATAAACTCAATCCTAATACACCGAGTCCTACAACACCCATACCCATTACAGATCCACCTGCGAAGGCTACTTCAAGTGCTTTGCCTAATCCTTCTCGAGCTGCATTCGTAGTTCGTACGTTTGCCTTTGTCGCAACACGCATCCCGATGAATCCTGCCAAAGCAGAACATATAGCTCCCAATATAAATGAAAGCCCTACGAGCATATGACTCGTTTTTGCATTTGCTGAAAAGATCAACAACACAGCTACAACCGCTACGAAAATACTTAATACTTTATATTCGGCCTTAAGGAATGCCATAGCCCCATCTGCAATATTCTTTGCGATTCTGCCCATTTTATCTGTACCAACCTCTTGCTTCGATACCCAGCCAAACTTCCAAACTGTGAACAAAAGTGCTATAACCCCGAATATTGGGAGCACCATAGTAATTGTACTACTCATACGTCTATCGTTTTCTTTGATTAAATTAATATACTCGCTATGATTGGATATCTGCTTCACCCAATTTTAGCAGCGCAAAAGTAACAGAATTTTGCATTTTTAGCAAGAGACTTCGCATTGTTGAGCAAAATCACGCCTTTTAAAATTAATTATTGGGTTCAAACGTGTTTTTGATGATTTTCAAGGGTTAAATTGTAGCTGATTTAGAGCACTTCGAAAAACAATCCAATCACTAGGTTTTTGATTTGGGGCCTACCTCCTATGCTTTCGAACAGCCATACTACCATATCCACCCAACCGCCAACGCAAAGGAGGTCGCTTTTTTCCGTAGCTCGATAGTCATCTCGGCCCTGCGACTCGATGATTCCGAA
>CAYWOZ010000226.1:0-5495 GCA_964458675.1 uncultured Saprospiraceae bacterium | reverse complement strand
GAAAATAAGTAATTTTTAGCTTTATAAGTTCTAGCGTCTTATGTTTTTTAAGAAACTACTGAACTAGTTTAATTCCACTCTTAAACACATACCAATGCTCATTCTTAAACTTAAATGCTATAGTTTTAAGATTTTAGTCCTCTTCATGTTCTAGAAGTAAGTAGCACTACATTTTCACAAAAAGACATAAAAAAACTAAAATTGGCAGATTTTCAGGCTTATTTGGCTTGTTTGGGCCTAATCAAAAATAGGCATATTACTTAATTTTGGTCTACCAAATAGGAAAAAGCTAGATAACTCACTCACATTTGAAAACACTTACTTTGAATTAAATTAGAACACACAGCTTGATTACTTGCCCTAGAAAACTCAATATCCAAACGCCATTCTTGGTTGCTCTGAAAACCTTGTAATGTAGCGTTTGGATTTTTTTATTTCTTTGAGCTAAGTCTTTAATTTTCCCTTCTAAATCTCTTTTGCATACTTTTTCATCATAAAGCCTCCTGCAATCAAATTGAAGCTTATAAATAGGCTTCCTATCAATAACATTTTAATAAATGCCAGATTTAGCTCCAGAAATTCTGATAACTCTGATAATAGGGCAAGCACCAAGTATAGGTTTAGCACTATAAATATGGAAGAGATAAAGATTCCTGATAACTCGTTTTGAAAGACTATTTGACAGCTCAAGGCTAAAAGTAAAACTATCGCTATAGGATTGAATAAATTAGCGGTCAAGAACCAATAATATATGGTCGCCACAAGTAGATAAAGCTCTGGTAGGAATGGAATTATTTTTTTCAATTTCATATGTGCTTGAATTCATTGACCTTTATTCGACTTCATTACTTATCTCTTGGCCATAGACTTGCTTGAATCCAATAAAGAGTAAAATGAAAGCTATAAGGGCAATAAGTCCATCTACAAATAAGAACCACTCTTGCGGATTGTACCATACTAATTCTATCGCAAAGATAAGTACTACGCATAAAAAACACAGAATAAAACCTGTTGTGAAGAAAGGATTTGCAAAAAATCTCATAAAGTGATATTAGTTTTCTAGTAAAAAAATATTCCTATGTTCTCCATTCGAAGTTTCAGCATAAAAATATAATTCTTTATCGATTGTTAACTTAGATGACTTAAATACTTCAATACTACTTTCAATGGCTGCAGCTATTACTAAGTGACATTTCAACACATACAATTCATTTAACTTACTTATTATATCATTTTCGCCAAAGCTTCTGAATGTTTCAATTTCAATTTCGAAATCTTCATTCTCTTCAAAGTTCAAATTTCTTTCTAAACCTATTTTAAAACCTTCTTCAAAAAATTGCGAAAATAATTGAGTATTATGATCGTATTTTATATGCTTTGGCACCTTGTTTATCTCAAAAGTTGAAACCCCTTTACCATAGCCCCAACAATACATATAATAAGGATAAGCATGTTTAAAAAAGACTACTCCTAATGGGTTAGTCTTTGATTTTTCAATTTCTCCCTTCAATATAGAGCTCAAAGATTTTTCAATATATTGTACAATGCTCTTTTGAAATGAAACATCATCAATATTAGATAGGTCTAATCTTACTTGTTTAAAGTCGTTTAAAAAGGTTTTATTATGAATTACTTTTGCATATTCATTCGCCATGTTTAATCTGGCTGCTTCTTCATCTTCTACACCAAAAAATTTGGCCCGCTTCAAGAGCTCAATCTCTTTAGCCAATATTTCATCAAATGAATCAATATCTAATTCACTCCAAATCGAATTGTATTCATGCAACAAATTTTTTTGTATCTCTTTATTTCTCTCCAAAATTAATCTATTAAAAAAAGGTCTCTTAGTCCATGAATCAAGCCCCGCGATAAGGGTAGTAGCCAGGCCCGCATTTTTGCGGGAAGTCCGTGCCTTGCTTGTAGCATAGCCTAAGGACCGAGCTGAAAGCGAGTGGCGGATGGCCTGACCCGACCTGCGCAGATAGGTAGCAGTGCCAGAGGGATCGCCCAAATCAAAATCCTTTTTATGGGTATTTAATGTATGCTCAACTTTTCTACAGTAGAATACTTGTCATCCTGTACCCTTACAAAATACATTCCTTTGGCAAGATGACCTACTTGCACTGTGGTTTGACTTGTTTGTAGAGACTGTTCTAGTACCTTTTGTCCAGCACTGTTATAAAATATTGCTGCAGCATTTCTTATAGTCTCCCCTATCGAAATAGTCACTTGATTCGAACTAGGATTCGGATACATCTTCAGGCCTAGACTGAGCGGATTGGGCAGTGTGGCTACATCTACTTGTTCGATATCCAGCTTGAAGGCAGAGCGTCCATAGGTCCCTGCAAAGAGCAAATCATCCGCATCGTGTATAGCTAAGTCCGTAACCACTACGTCGGGCATATTGCCTCCGCATGGAGTCCAAAGCTCGCCTTCATCACTACTGCTAAGCACCCCAACATCCGTCGCCAAATATAGATTAGCATTTTTATCCTGCACAATATCGTTTATGGGAATGTCTGGTAATCCGCTACCGATATCTATCCAATCTGCTCCTGAATTTACCGTCCTAAAGACATGACTAAAATTATTTCCATATCGATATCCAGAAAAGGTAACATAAAAGCTAGACGGATCTTCCCTATCTGCGAGTACTTTTGTAGTCCAAAGATTAGGCAAAGTACTCGAGGTATTATTCCAATTGGCTCCGCCATCCGTGGTAATCCAAATATTGGAATCATCAGTTCCTACTATAATCACATCAGAGTCGACTGGTGATACATCAATCGTCGTGATAGTACCGAAATTCAAAATGCCAGGGGCTGGCCCATCCGTCAAATCTGGACTAATCACGGACCAAGTATTGGCATTATTTTCCGATCGCCATACTCGGTTAGTTCCATAATAAATGAAATCATTATTTTGAGGGTCAAACACTATCGGAGTGTCCCAGTTATTTCTATCACCACCATTAATCCCATTGGTGGCAGAAACAAAATTGACTACCGGTCTGGTATTTGAACGGACTAGATTGCCACGTTGACTTTGGGCATATAAAGTATTTCCATTGGTGTGTATCAAGGGTTGAAATCCATCACCGCCAAATACATTCGCCCAGTTATAATTGACACCATCATTTACTCTAGTGCGCCAAGTACCGTTATCTTGAGAACCACCATACACAACGTCACTATCATTTGGGTCAACACTAATTCTATAAAATTGAGTGATGGCCAAATTATCCATCGAGCCACTAGAATTTCCTCCATCCGTACTTTTGTATACGCCCCCATCATTACCTACTAGCACTTCATTGTCAGCCATGGCATTAAAAGCGAGGGCATGCTGATCGACGTGCACTCCTGGAAATGCATCAAACCAAGTGTTCCCTCCGTCCGTAGATTTTTGCACTTCAAAGTCTACATTGTAAATAGTATTTTCGTCATTGGGATCAACATGGATGCCACTAAACCACCAATGAAAACCTACATTCGTCAGCTGACTAGAATTGACTTCTGTCCAGGATTCTCCACCATTGTTTGTGCGATAGACCCCTTCTATTGAACCTGCCGCATCCGAATATCGAGCGTATAATACAAGCGGATTGGACTGCGACATATCTATCCCTATCCTTCCTTTTTGTGTTGGGTCTGTAGGCAAGCCATTGGTCAACTCTTGCCATGTGTCTCCTCCATCAATGGAACGATGTATACCCGAGGTAGCCCCTCCATATTGGCGATCTTGTCGTGTACGAATTCGTTCCCAGGTCACCGCAAATATCACATTACTTAGCGTTGGATGATTTACCATATCTATCACGCCCGTACTATCACTTACAAATAAAATCTGCTCCCAAGTATCTCCATTGTCTCTCGACCTATATAAACCTCGATTATTATCATTCGAAAATAATCTCCCCATAGCTCCTGCAAAAATGACATTGTCGTCATTGGGATCTATCAAGACTTTCGAGATACTTCCCGTCTCAGAAAGTCCTTTATTGGTCCATGTCTG
The DNA here is from genome assembly GCA_964458675.1 of uncultured Saprospiraceae bacterium. Taxonomy (GTDB): domain Bacteria; phylum Bacteroidota; class Bacteroidia; order Chitinophagales; family Saprospiraceae; genus JALZVN01. The sequence goes on along the minus strand of CAYWOZ010000226.1, from coordinate 1,481 downwards.
CCCCGCATCTGAGCTGACATATATCCCATCTCCTTCGTAGGCTAGTGACCCTCCCCCGGGATTCGCCTCCCCAGTTCCTACCCATACGATATCGGTATTCTGCTTAGAGATTTCTATGTCTCCAATCGCCATGGCTCCTTGCTCATCGAATATAGGAATAAAGCTTGCCCCTGCATCAGTAGATTTGAACACTCCTCCTGATGCAGCACCTACATAATAGACTTCTACCTCATCTACAGGAATTTCGATATCCGTCACTCGTCCGCCTACCGTGACAGGCCCTACGGGTTGCCAATCCTCTTCTAAAGATCTCGTAGAGACGTTTTGCTTTTTCCATGCCTTGGCTTCTTGAGCAGCACCTGCCTTGATTTGCCCAGTAGGATATGCTCTTTGGAGATACATAATCTCAAAGGGTGATTTGCTATATTTTTCTGAATTGGATGATACTGTTTGTTCCTGCTTGCATCCCATCCATATGAAGATGGTTAGGCCGAATAGTAGTAGTAGTTTGTTCATATTCAAATATAATAATAAAAAGATAGATTTTGGATGGTCAAGGCCTATAATTTTTACTCGAAAGGGAAGTCTTTATTTTTAGAGATATGTATGAAAAGGGTATGATACTATTCTGAATGGATTTTATTGTTTCCCTGCCAACAAAATGGTAAGGAATGTTGGGGGGGGGCTATCACGATCCTGCGAAAAGCAGGACGTGACCGCGTCGTTCGCTGTATCCGTTTTTTTGGCTGCGCAGAAAGGGCGCGAGGCGTCGCGCCCCTATGCCACCCGCAAAAAAAACGGATGTCGCTACCACCACTTATCTCTACGCGCTCCGCTTGTCGTGCTTGCCTGCCGGCCGACAAGGTCGGGTCGCCTTTGGCGAGTCGCGATTATGATCTATTGTTTTCAGCGATCATCAGAAAGTTTGCGACCCATTGAAATGCTACAAATCCAATGATAAACACAAAGGTCAAAGTATTAATTAATTCGTCAGTTCTAAAAGTAATAGCGATAGCTCCAGCACCTACAATAGCCATAGCAATAGTATAAATCAAAAGCATATTAGGGTACTTTGTAGGAGAGAACATCACACTGCATGGCAACATCATAGCGAATCCATATATTGCTACCGTTAAGAACTTTTGATCAGACATTGCAAAATATAAAATTCCACCAATAGCAAATATAGCCATGCCTAGCGCTACAAAATTTGAACTCATCTTTTCTTCTTTGTCCAACAGCAATTGTCCATATTTATTGAATCTCAGAAAGAGATTACTAACGGGTCCAAGAATCCAAGTCGAGAAGGCAATTATAGCAAGGGCTACCAATAAAGGAATAAGATATGGTTGTAAGGCTTCATTATTTTTAGCTATGACTCTTAGTATTCGAAAGCCTACATAAAACCCAATGATTACTCCCCATTGGTACTTAGCAGTAAGCTTATTCATAAAAAACATGTATTTCAAAAACAGTCTATA
>CAYWOZ010000225.1:0-5496 GCA_964458675.1 uncultured Saprospiraceae bacterium | reverse complement strand
AGAGCTACCTCATAAAAATAGGTGGGCTTTAGATCAAGTAAAAGATAATTCTGAACTACTCATAACTGCAAAAAGAGAAGACGGGGTGCCGGGCACCCATTCAACTTATTTCAAATCTGATGAAGATGAAATATCGCTTACTCATGTAGCTCATAGTAGAAAAGGATTTGCTAACGGTGCTTACCAAGCTGCGCATTGGGTGATCGGTAAGATAGGTTACTTTGAGATGAAGGATATGCTAGGGATTAAGTAATTAAGCTTCAAAACCCTATAATTATTAAACAGAAAAGGCGAACTCAAATTTGAGTTCGCCTTTTCTGTTTAATAATTTCTATGCTTATGTAGCAGATCTGGTTTTGAATTTAGTCATGCAAGCGTTGATTTTTTCCATCAACTCTTCAGGACTAAATGGCTTCCCCACATGCTCGTTCATACCAAACAACTTCGCTTTCTCCAATTCAGATAAGAATGCAGAAGCCGTAAGTGCTATAATAGGCACTTCGCTCTTAGTGGTATCCTCCATCGCTCTAATTTCTGAAGTAGCTTTGTAGCCATCCATAATTGGCATTTGGATATCCATAAGGATCAAATCAAAATGATGAAGCTTCACTTCTTGTAAGGCTTCCGCTCCATTATCTGCAGTAACGGTTTGTATTCCTTTATCATTAAGCATCTTTGCTACCACTAGCTGATTAATCTTGTTATCTTCAACAATCAATATATTAATACCTTCTAAAGAATTTTCTACTTCTTCGACTAATACTGCCTCTTCTTCAATAAGCTTATTTATTTTAAATGGTAGTATCACTGAATACAAAGTTCCTTCTCCAACCGTACTCTTGATATCTATTTTTCCATTTTGAATTTCAACCAAACGCTTCGCCATATTCAAGCCAATGCTATTTCGCTGGTACCCTTCAAACACGTCGCCTTCTTTATTGGTCTCTTGGAACATTTTATCTAATAATTCTTTCTCTAGTCCATGACCTGTGTCTCTAACTCTAATACGCAGTTTAGCACTTGTTGTATTATAATCTTCAAGAACAACTTGCATGTCAATCATTCCACGTTCCGTATTATCCATTGCCTGGCTTAAAATATTATTGAATATCTGATTGATTCTAGCAGAGTCTCCATCAAGTACAGTAGGAATTCTTTCATCATAGCTGAAAGTAAACTTCAAGCCTTTATCCTTAATCGGGTTCTCAAATTGAGACTTAAGATTTTCGAACAATGGCTTTGGCGTAAACTCTCTATTATCTAAAGTAAGCTTACCAGCTTCTATTTTCGAGAAATCTAATACATCGTTCACAAATACAGTCATACTGTTTGCTGAAAACTGAAGATTTCTAATTTGTTCTTTTTGCTCCTCCCTAGGGTCATTTTCCATCAATAGATGTGAAATACCAACTATTGTATTCAGCGGAGTTCTCATCTCATGACTCATAGTAGCCAAGAATCTATCTCTAGCAAAAGATGACTTTTCAATAGACTCTCTTTCAGCCATTTCTCCAACTAACTTAGTATTCAAATTATTTAGAGAGTCATTTTTCAATTCAAGCAAATCATTCTGCTTGTTGATTTTAGATTGCTGCGCTTTTATTTCATTGTTCTTATCCGTCAGGATAGCGTTATCCTTTTTCTTACGTCTATTGCTTGAAAACAAGTTATAGACTAGCATTAAACCCAATCCAATTAAACCCAATAAAAACTTCTTCATTTTACTAGACGCGGCATTTGACATTTCTAGCTTTTCGATCCTTTGCTCTTTTTCAGCTGCTGCAAACTGAGAATTGTACCTTGTACTCAACTCATACATAGCTTCTGACTTATCCTTATTGAAAGCAACATCTTTACTTTTGTCAAAGTAGACATGGTACTGGTAAGCTTCCTTGAAGTTACCTAACTTTTCAAAAGCGACTGATAGCCCCTTGAAAACTTTATAAGAACCATAAGTGTTCACCTCAGTCTTAATTATTGCACTAGACTTTTCTAAGTTTTCCGTAGCAGACTTCTTATTATTTCTAGCGATATAATTATTTCCAATTCTTAAATAGGAATCCGCAATTCCTAATTTAGAACCTGTTTCTTTCCATATCTCTAATGCTTCTTTATTAGTCTCTGTAGCATTTTGTAAATTTCCTTGAGCAGCGTATACCTTAGCAATATCCCAAAGGTTTCTAGCTAGTTTTTCCTTATCTTTTCCACGATTGTAAATATCTCTAGAAGTATTATAATACACCAAAGCACCTTCATAATCATCTAGAATAAAATCGATATTTCCAAGGTCAGTTGCTAAATCAGCTGCTCCTTTTAAATCTTGCATTTTAACCATCAAGTCAAATGCTCGCTTATAGTGTTGCTTTGCCTTTCCAAAAATTTCTTTTTCGAAAAACAACTGTCCCAACAAAATATGAGTATCAGACGAACCTCTTAAGTCTTGCTTCCCTTCTCTAATGGTAAGCGCTTCATTCAGATTAGTCTCTGCTTCTTCATAATCCTTTTGTAAAAGAAAAACATGTCCTATTTCATTTTTACATTCTGAAATTTGACCTTTATCATCTGCATTTACTGCTGCTTGGAGTGCATTAAAATAGTGACTTAGCGCATTCTTATAATCATAATTAGTTTTATAAAGAATTCCCTTATTGATATTAAGGGCTGCATGGCCAATTTTATCATCAGAATTGATTTCCTCATTAATTTTCTCCACTAAAGCTTCCGCCTTAGAAAGATTATTATTCTTGATAAGGATTCCTACCATAGCATTTAAGGCAGCTACTTTTTCATTGCCACTTTTGGTTTGGCTAATGATTTCATAATCATCATAGGTAGAAGGATTATCCTTAGCTGAAAGATTGAAAGCTGCAAATATCACTAGAGCAGTGATAACAATTTGCAAACGATTATACTTTTTCATAGGTCGATTTTATAGCATTTCTAATTGATTCGCTTCTAACAAAATATTTGCGAAAGCGCCTCAATGGACTTTTTCAAAAGGAAATTTGCAAATATGATGCCGATACCTATATGTACTATCTGAAGTATATTTTTAGGCTATCTATGCTAGGAAAATTTATATTGAAAGAAAACCATCTTGTTTGAATTTAAAAGTGACGACTGTAACGTCATCTTAAAGAAACGGAGTAAAAATGCTAGGAAAGAATGTAAAAATTTCTACCCAGCTGGATGGAGTAAAAAGAGATTTATGAAGTCTGATTTAAAATAAAAAAGCAGCAAGATTATGAGATAATCTCGCTGCATTCAAACCACACACTATTATATATGAGAACACCCATTATAATCTTTTTGATTGGTTGAATTTCTAGATGTTGTCGTTGTTATAAGAATAACGCCTTCTAATTCAAATTAGTTGATTCATTTTATGTTAATATCATTCATTTTCTATATCTATTTGATTTACAACATTTTGCGACGCGACAATTGCATAGTTAAATATTTTAACATTTTTGAGTTTATGTCGAATATTGGTAGATAATCTTATTTTTGCTGTATGATTACTGAACACTCCGTACAAAACATCATTGAAAACGCTCGTATTGAGGACGTTGTAAATGATTATGTAAACTTAAAGAAGCGCGGATCTAATATGATTGGCTTATGTCCATTTCATAATGAAAAAACGCCCTCCTTCTCTGTTTCACCTACAAAGGGTATTTACAAATGTTTTGGTTGCGGTAAAGGGGGTAATTCGGTGCAGTTCGTTATGGAGCACGAAGGCTTCAGTTTTCCTGAAGCGCTACGTCATCTCGCAGGCAAGTTCAATATCGAAATTGAGGAGACGGCTACTTCTGAAGAACACCAGAAACAAAAACAACATCAAGACAGCTTATATCTAGTTAATCAGTTTGCGGAAGAATATTTCTTAAAGCAATTGTTAGAAACTGACGAAGGGAAATCGGTAGGCTTAAGCTATTTCAAATCAAGAAGCTACTTAGAAAATACCATTCGGAAATTTGGCTTAGGATATTCTTCTTCCGCTCCAGCAGGCTTAACCAGTGCAGCGAAAGAGGCGGGATATAATATTGACCTTTTGAAGCAAGTGCGCCTTACCAACAATTATGATAAAGATTTCTTTCGGGAGCGAGTTATGTTTACGATTCACAACCTCTCTGGAAAGCCAATCGCTTTTGCTGGGCGAACTTTAAAAACAGATAAAAAGAGTCCTAAGTATGTCAATTCGCCAGAAACCGAATTGTATATCAAGAGTAAGATTCTATATGGAATATTTCACGCTAAGAAATCTATCCGTAGCCTAGACGAATGCATATTGGTTGAAGGATACACAGATGTCATCTCTCTTTCCCAAGCTGGAGTCGAAAATGTGGTTGCCTCCTCCGGTACTGCTTTGACAGAAGATCAGATTAGATTGGTAAAAAGATTCACTTCTAACATAAAACTTTTATATGATGGAGATGCCGCTGGTATCAAAGCCGCTAGTCGTGGATTGGACTTAGCTCTGAGCCAAGATCTAAACGTTTCCGTTGTGCCTTTACCAGAAGGAGAAGATCCTGATTCTCTGGTACAGAAATTAGGCAGTACAGAGTTCACTCAATTCTTAGCAGATAAGAGTGAAGACTTTATTCTCTTCAAGACTAAACGACTCATTGAAGAAAGTAAAAACGACCCTATTCAAAAGAGTAAGAGCATCAACGAGATCGTAAATAGCATTGCCAAGATTCCAGACCCTATAAAACGTTCGGTCTATATCAAAGAATGTTCAGGCTTACTAGAAATAGACGAGTCTGTACTCATGGAGACTGCCAATAAAGCCCTCAAAACCAACCTATCTCAAAAGTGGGCAGATCAAAAAAGAGAAGCCGCAAGAAATGCTCGTGAGCAGGCCCAAGCGGATAGCCAATTGGAAGACTTCGCACCTGATGGAGCTGAAGATGAGATGCCTTCCAGTCGTCCTACACCTAGCAAAACACAAAGTGATTATTATAAAGAAAGAGACATCCTTAAGTTATTGCTCAATTATGGTGATAAGCAAATTCCAGAGTCAGAAACAGAAGGTCAAGTTCTAAACCTTGCTCAAGTACTCATCGCCAATCTTGAAGACGTTGTGGATCACTTCAAAAACCCAACCTATAGGTCGATGATTGATTTCGCTAGAGAAAAAGTAAGCGCTGGCGACTCCGTAAGTGCCAAACAATTCATCAACCATACGGATAAAGACATTCGGACCATGGCGGTCACACTATGCGCTGAGGAATTCACCTATTCTCATAACTGGGAGGACATGCATGATATGAGCTTGCGCTCTCAACCTTTCCCGGAAGAAAACTTCTTTAAAGAATGCATGGAGGCTCTCAAGTATTTTAAGCTCACCAAAATCAAAGCGATGATGGCAGAGAATAAGGAGAAGATGAAAGACAAGGATGCGAACATTATTAGGCTTGTAAAGACTCATCAGAAGTTATTGGAGATGAGGAATGCGCTAGCGAAGGAGTTGAGGATTGTGTTGACGCATTA
>CAYWOZ010000224.1:0-5497 GCA_964458675.1 uncultured Saprospiraceae bacterium | reverse complement strand
CTACATCGGCTGCGCGTGTAGTCAAGTCATCTGATACTCCACTAGCTATTCTACCTAACACGCCCATTGAACAAGGACAAACAATCATAGTATTGTACTGTGCTGAGCCAGAAGCAAATGGAGCATTAAAGTCATTTTTTGCATATATAGTGAATGGGTATTTCTGATAGGAATCCTCGCCTATTTCTAGTTGCCAATTATATTTAGCATTATCACTCATGACGATTCCTACGTCAGCTATCTGTTCAGATAAGCTGGAAAGTTTATCCAATAACACTTTCGCGTACATCGCACCACTGGATCCCCCTATAGCTACTACTATTTTATGCTTCATCAACTTGGTTTAAATTCTAAGTATAATCCCCTGGGTTTAATACAGTATTCAATGCAAATTCAGCACTTTTGTTGCAAAGGAACAACTTTGCAGCATAAGTCCTTGTTTTTAGCGTAAATATTAGAGTTTGGGGGGCAATGATGTTCGCTATCAAAACATTCATTATTAAATAAAAGTTAAATCAATTCTAATACCATTATCTAATATTGATTTACGTTACTTTGCTATTGGAATTATAAAAAAAGAACATGAAAGTATTCAAATATATCGGATTAGTGGCCATTTTAGCCTTTGCGGGAATGGCCTTTACAAATGCACCAAGTGAGAAAGAAGCCCATAGCGAGGTAGAATGGATATCTTGGGAAGAAGCTGCGAAACGCAATGAAACCAATCCTAAGAAAATCTTTGTGGATGTTTATACCGATTGGTGTGGGTGGTGCAAGGTGATGGATAAGAAAACATTTACGGACCAGAAAGTTGCTGACTATTTAAAGGAGCATTTTTATGCCGTTAAGCTGGATGCAGAATCACGCGAAACTATCAATTTTCGTGGAGACGCGTTTGAGTTTGTAGAAGTCGAAGGCTCTAGAAGAGGTGGTGTGCATATGTTAGCCTATTCTTTACTGGAAGGCAAGATGAGTTACCCGACAGTAGTGACACTTAATGAAAAGTTTGAGCGTATCGCTATTTCTCCAGGATTCAAGGAAGCACCTATGATGTACAATGAATTAAAGTTTGCGGCAGAAGAGCATTATAAGACTTCCAATTTTCAGGAGTTCATGGCAACTTTAAAAGGTAAATAATATTTAGGTAATTTATATTAGCAGTGTTTGGGCGTGCCCCAGCACAAAAAAGGGTCGGAGTAAAATTCCGACCCTTTTTTTGTGCTGGGTCGTGCTATCCGAGACTGCGCTTCGCTCCGGTCCTTCACCAGCTAAACAGCAAGGCTGGCCCTCCAAGGTTTGGACAGTCCAGCCGAGCTGTCCTTCTCTCCTATCACTCACGCGGGTAAATTATTTATTAAAGTCCGAATAATAAAGGATGATTTGTTTTATCTTTAAATATTGAAACTAACCAAAGATATTTCAACAAATCTATGAGAGTATTACTTAGTTTATTTGTTCTGTCCTTTTCATGTGTAGGGTTTAGCCAAATCTCTATACTTCAATCCAAAGTCAAAAAGATACTATTGAAATGAGTATAGATACTTGTAAGTCAGCCGAAGTAATTGATATCCTTCGCAATGATCTAGTACGTATTGAATCACACCTATATTCTTGGAATTCATTGGGAGAAGAAGATAAAACAGATGAATTTTTAAAAGGCTATAATCCCGATAACTGCTATGAAATTTCATCTACTTCTGGAGATTACGAAGATGATTCTTATATCGTATCAGAACCAGGATCTATTACAAGAACCATAATAGAGGAAGTGAAAGTATTCAAAAAAGCTGGCTACTCTGAATGGGAAAAAAGAAGGAAGAAGGATTGCCGTGAACCTTTAGAGAAGGATTGCATTGTATTTTGCAAAATTTTTACGGAAGAGTCTTATCAAATTAAAGGAAATGAATACACCATTCCAGTATCTAAAGCCAAAGAAATATATACTTTCAATAAAAAAACTTCTACACTGAGTAGAGAAATCACTATCGCGAATTCAAAAACAATTATAGTTGATATTGATTCTCAAGAAGCCATTATGATTAATGCCTGGAATGAAAGAAACTGTAATGATTAAAATCTTCTACCTTATAGTTTGTATATTCTTCCTTACTTGTAATAATTCAAAAATTTCTGAGCCAATTACAAAGGAAACTAGACCTGCCAAGAATTCGCCGTCCTTCAAAATCGCACTAGAGAATCCCATCCAACTAAAATTCAATTCTGGAATCAGATCTATCCTAGAAGATAGCCAAGGCAATGCTTGGATAGCATCCCATGGAGAAGGTTTGGGTAAATATGATGGAAATAGCTTTACATATTACACTCCTGATAATGGCCTATGTTGCTACCAGATTAGAAATATATACGAACATAAAAATGGAGAAGTATGGTTTGAGGGGGCTCACGGTTTAAGTTTCTACGATGGAGAAAAGATCTTAAGTCCTGAGATCAGGAACTATGACTCAAAGTATGTTTGGAAGTTTAATCAGGACTATCTCTGGTTTAAAAATGATGCACCTACAGGACATATGCCAGATGAAGGAGGGATGGGTGTTTACTCATATGATGGAAATACTCTAGCATACCATCTATTTCCAAATAGTCACCTTAAAGGTAACAATCATAATGGCTTTTCTATATCAACCAATTTTGTGGACGGTGCTGATGGAACCGTTTGGATGGGTACTTACAATTCAGTTATCGGATATAATGGAGATAGTTTTCAGTTCATCACTAATGAATCACTGGGCTTGTCAAAAGATCAAGCTGGATTGCATGTACGCGCACTATTTGAGGACAGCAAAGGGAATTTGTGGATTGGAAATAATAGTATAGGAGTGCTAAAACAAGAAGGAGGTAAATTTTTTAATTTTTCTGAACAGCATAACTTGGTCACTAACAATACTCTATTTAAAGGATTAGGTACTCCTTTAAGACGCACCCTAGAGCATGTCTTCGCTATAGGAGAAGATAAACATGGAAATATGTGGTTCGGAGATAGAGATACAGGCGCATGGAAATTTGATGGTCAGACCATGAAGAATTACTCCTTTCAAGATGGCCTTACCACCATGCACATTTGGCAAATTTACAATGCAAAAAACGGAGAGCTTTGGTTCGCCATGGGAGATGGAAATATTTTGAAATTTGTGGAGGATAGATTTGTGAGTGTATTTTGAAGTAGGTTACAACTCCCGCAACTCCTTAGTCATCTCTACCAGTTCCAATTGCAAAGCATCCGCTCTAGCCACACTCCTACTTTCTAGCATCTGGAGGGATAGTTCGTCAATAGTTTCGATGTAAGTCTTTTCATAGTCTAAAAAGGTTTTAACGCCTTCCATGTCAGCGACCTCTTCAATATTATTTTCCATCAGAGACTCCAACTTCTCTCGTTTTAATTTGAGGTCTTCTGCAAGCTCATGGTTCTTGATGATTTGATTGAATTTAGTAAGTGCTAGTTCGTAGAATGAGATTTTGGAAAGCCTTAACTTCTTTTCTTCCTTGAATCCGTCTACCAATTTATTAGACTCTGCAACTGCTTCTGGAGAAGCCTGAGGGTTAGAGGCGAGCTTAGTTTTTAGGTCAAGTATGTTTCCTTCTATCAGTTTAAGCTCCTTTCTAAGGTCTTGAATTTTGAGTTGGCAGTCTAATCGCTTCTCATTCATTTGACCAACTAATGAATTTTTATATGCCGTCTTTGCCTTATCTTGTAGGTACTGCATATAGAAAAAGTAAGCAGAAACGACCACTATAAGTGCCAATAGAGCAACTAGCTTAAGATGGAATGGAAAAGTTAGAAGAGCAATAGCAAAAATACCCAAGACGACTATCTTAGGGAATTGATGCTTATCTTTTTCCCATAATTTTAGCGGTTGGTTATTTTTAAAATCCATTTTGTCTATTTGTGCTTATATCGAACTATATGTCACTTGATACAAGGGTATTACTAATCTAAAGATACAGCTATTTCTTTGATCTCCGCAACAACAAAGATACTCCCACATATTAACAATAAATCATCAGGATTAGCTCTCGATAGCGCCATTTTTTTTCCATTATCGACAGACTCTCCATCTTTTACATCCAAACCCGCTTTGTGTAATTCAGCATAAAGCACTTCTGATGGTTTTGCTCTAGGTATTTTGGCTGCCACAGCGTAATAGATTGCTTTCTTAGGTAAAAGGTATAAGACCTTACTCAGTGGCTTGTCTGACACCATCCCAAATACGATGTGCAATTTCTTAAACTCTATTTTATCTATTTCAGCAAATAATGCTTTAAGCCCATCTTCATTATGCGCACTATCTGCTATCATTAAAGGCTCCTTAGATAGCACTTCCATTCTTCCTAAAAAGTAGGTGCTTTGTTTGATTTTACTTAGCGCCATCATGAGATGATGAGGCCCAATATAATCCTGATTCCTATTCCAAACTTGAACGGTTTGTATAGCGGTTAACAGGTTTTTTAACAACACTTCCCCTTTTAAGTCCACTTCCAAGAGATGGAACATAAGTTGGTCTCCCTCATAGATGTCTAGTAGATAATGGTCAATGTTTTCTTCTCGAATCTTATAGCTCCATTTATCATCCGCAAAGAAAACTTCTGTGTCTAAAGAATCTGCAGTAAGTCTAAACACGTCCTCTACCTCTTTCTGTTTTTGCCCAACCACAAGTGGTACTCCTTGTTTAATAATTCCAGCTTTTTCTGAGGCAATTTCCACCAAGGTATCCCCTAGCATATCCTGATGATCATATCCAATGTTCGTAATCACCGAGATTACAGGTGAAATTATATTTGTGGAATCTAATCTACCTCCAAGGCCTGTTTCTATAATAGCCAAGTCTACTTCTTGATTACTGAAATAATCAAAAGCCATGGCTACCATCATTTCAAAAAATGATGGTTTAATATCTTCTAAAACTGGCTTTAGTTTTACAACAAAGTCTATTAAGCTTTCTTTTTCTATAAGTTGATTTCCTATTTTGATTCGTTCTCGTATATCTAGATAATGTGGTGAGGTGTATACACCAACTTTTAGTCCTGCGGATTGGTATATAGAAGATAAGATGTGTGCAGTGGTGCCTTTTCCATTGGTACCAGCGATATGAATTGATTTGAACTCGTCTTGTGGATTGCCTAAGTAAGTACAAAGTCGGCGGATATTTGTAAGGTCTTTCTTGAATGCTACAGCTCCATGTCTTTGGAACATAGGAAGCTGTTCATAGAGATACTTGATTATATCTTCATAGCTATTAGATTCCAAAACCTACTTTACTTTAAAGTCATACGTAATCGTCCCACAAGTGGTATCCGTAGTCCCTGAATTAAAAGACCATTTTTTAGCATTATCTCTTGCGAGCTTGATTAGTTGTGTGTCTGAAGTTGTGGACCCTTTTTGGGTAAATTTAGCATCCGTTACATTGCCCTTTGCATCAATACAAAGATAAATCACAACGGTTCCCGTTTTGTTACTATTGTCAGAAATACCTGGTCCTTT
>CAYWOZ010000223.1:0-5612 GCA_964458675.1 uncultured Saprospiraceae bacterium | reverse complement strand
AGATTTATCGCGCCTCATCACATCGTGCGTCTCATCACACAAGGTGACCTGCCGCAGGCAGATCACATAGAGCACGGAGTGCGTCAGGACGAATGGTGGTAGCGGCATCCGTTTTTTTTCGTGTGGTGGGCCGCGTAGGCGCGCGACGCTTCGCGCCCTTGCACATGCCAGCGCGCAGGCAAAAAAAACAGATACAGCGGACGACATGGTCATGTGTAGAGACAGGGCATCCATTCATGCCCTGTCTCTACATCATGACGGCCCCAAAACATCCACAAACAAACCTATTACAAGGAATGATGTAGGGGTGCGATGCTTCGCGCCCTCCAACTATCCGAAACACAAAAAACAGCCGTTAAAAATTCGTTAAAAAGAGATAACAGAGGTTCATGCTGCGTTAAATAGGCATACATTGACGTTTTAATTCTGTGCACTCAGGTGGACAACATCCTGATTCACATTTAAGATTAAACAATACAATAATGAGACTTTATATATTCCTTGCTTTTACCCTTTTTGCATTCTCTAGTTTTGCACAGAAATCAGTGCCAGACATTGATTTTAAAAGCCTAGATGGAAAGACGGTTAATTTGACGGACTATGCCGAGAATGGCAAAATTACAATTATCAGTTTTTGGGCTACATGGTGTTCCCCTTGCAAGAAAGAGCTAGATGCTATCGCGGATTTATACCCCGACTGGCAAGAAAAATATGACGTGGAATTATTAGCTATAACGATTGATACGCCGCGAGCTCTGGCAAGTAAAGTGCCTGGCATAGTAGCAACGAAAGGTTGGGACTATGAAGTGCTTTCTGATTCTAAATTGGAACTTCAAAAGGCGCTCGATTTTCAAACTGTGCCACAGACTTTCGTGCTTGATAAGAATGGTAAAATAGTCTATGACCACTCGGGATACACTCCTGGAGATGAGTATGAATTAGAAGATAAAATAAAAGCACTAGCAAATAAATAGGCTATCAAGCAGATAAATTAAACACAAAAAAGTCTCCCATAAAAATAATTTATGTGAGACTTTTTTTGTTTCCTGAAGAAGGAATTGAAAATAAAAAAGGATAATCTATAAGCCGGATTCTGTAAATCACCAAAGTGATTTCTCTATCATTTATCTAGGCACTTAGTCACCAAAGTGCTCTATCTGCCTACCCCTTCTGAAGCTATCCGAAGACGGCTAATCTAAGCGAGCAGCTTAGTCCCAAAGGATCAGAATATACGTGACATTTCAACCCATAAGGTTTATCCACTACCCAGGTTACCCGGGATAATCGTGCGCTCTTACCGCACGTTTTCACCTTTATCTCGGCCGAAGCCAAGAAAGTTATTTTCTGTGACACTTGCTGTCTACCACTAGTGGCAGCCCATCAGTTAGATGGTACGGTGCTCTGCGTTGTCCGGACTTTCCTCGTTTCTATAAATAGAACCGCGATAGAGCGATTATCAAAATTCAAAGCTACTCGATATTTGGATTAAAAGTGGGCTAAATGTATAAATTTTAGTGTAGTGGCGTAAGAATCCTGTTTTACGGAAAAATGGACCGCAGAATAAATAGCTAAGACTTATAATATTAATGGTTTGGTATTTAAACTTTAAATCACTGATTATCAATGTTTTTAAAGTCAACTCCTATCTTCTCAAAGGCTAATGGTAAAATGATTAGTGTATTCTGATTTAAGGTTTTCAAAAAATTACCGACCCATTGCTATATAGAAATGGATTATAAGATGCACCAAATAGCTTAATTTAGAGTATAAAAGATGTTGCATTACTTATAAAACAGTAATAAAAATAGGTATTTGGTGCGAATTTTGATATTAATAAATAATTATATTTATATCATACGCACTATCTAAATATTTGATCCTTAGCCGTTTATGGACAAAAAAAATCTTTCGTACATTATAATTGCTGTTTGCGCCTTGGCGCTTGCCTTGTATACTAAGCACAATATGGTTTCGAGTGATCGGAATTATGTCTATGCAGAGCGGATAGAGGATTGTTTGCACAAGCATCAAAGTCAAGTGGAAGAAATTCTTGCGGATAAAGAATTTTTGAAACGCAGATTAAGTGCAAATAATAAAATAGCCAATAGGGAAGATGACCAAGATCTAATCAAGCTAGATGCCATATCGGCGGAACCTTTTTCTATTATTTTTTCGAGGAACGATGAAGTACAGTTCTGGACAAGTACCTCTACTCCATTTGAAGATGTAGATTTGGAGCAAATTCCAGCTTCTGGAGAAATGATTTCTTTGTCCTTATCTAATGGTCAATATTTAGGAAAGCAAGAAAGAATTGATGATTCATTTTTTGATGATTATTCAATCCACAGTTTTTTCCCAGTTAAGCGAGCTTATAATATAGAAAGTGAATATCTAAACAAGCAGTTTACTTCTGAGATGTATGTACCCAATAGCGTACTTTTATCTGAGAGCGAAACCGCATACCCCATAAAAGATAAATCCAATAAAATAGTTTCCTATTTAAACAATGATGTTCAATCTATAGATAAATATTCTTTAAAAAAATTAGCAGGAGCTTTTGCTATTTTCTTGCTTTTTATGGCCTTAATCATAAATTACTTTAGCAAGGTTTTGGCGCAAAAATATACATTAGGAGTTGGTGCCGGATTTTTGCTTGGGTCTATTTTGACATATAAAGTCTTAGACTACAACTTAGGATTCACTAATCAGTTCGCTTCTCTCTCCTTATTCAATCGAGACTTCATTAACTTTTATGTAAGCCAATCCTTAGGGGATTTGTTGATAGACATTGCTATACTATTATGGATCATATTATTCTTCCATAGAAACATTGGCAATTATAGTTTTAGGAGAGTTTCTAATGGACTTAAGCAAGTGCTAGGGTTCATGAATGCTGCAGTCATCTCAATGAGCATTATCAATGTAGCGAATGTCATAAGAGGTTTGATTCTAGATAGCAATATTGAATTTGATTTTAGCTATATGCTCAACATTCAGAACGAAAGTTTATTGGCCATATTTGGAGTGGTTCTTTTGACCTTGTGTCTCTTTCTGTTTTCACACCTATTGATGCTTATAAATCGTAGGCTGGAGCTTCCTATGCTTAATAGGCAAGTAATGTATTTTGCTTCGACGGCTTTAGCCATTCCTTTATTATATGCGGTGAACCTTGATTTGGATAATATTAGATTCTTATTATTCATTCTTTCTTATCAAATACTATTCGACATTTTTGTTTTCGGTAAGCACAATACCTTATCATGGCTGATAGCTTGGATAGTAATCATGGCGATATTCTCGTCTTCTTTATTATTCAATTTTAGTGAAGATAAAGATTTACAGCAACGTCAGAAGTATGCAAAAATTTTGACGGAGAACAGAGATCATTATATAGAAGATAATTTAAAAGTGCTTTCTGAATTTATAAATCTAAATAAGACTGCAGATTTTGAAGTAAAAGAAAATGATGCTCAAAGAGCTGAACTACACAATATCATGGACAAGTACTTTGTAAAAAATACTTACCTATTTAACAATTATTCTTTTTCTATAGAAGAAGGACTAGCCCAAGAATATGTTCAAGACAATAACTCGATAGAAAATGTTGAGGCTACAGCAAACAACATATTTAGAGCTAAGGGGGAAGAGTATGACTATGATTATTTTTATCAATTTTCCTCAAATAATACGTCAAGTTCTACTTTTACAATCAAATTTAACAGAGAGCAACGTCAGCAGTCTAAAGTATATACAGAGCTCATGACCAACAAGTCCTACATGGGACTGGATAATCTAGATCAATATCAATATGCTATTTATCGCGATGGACAAAATATAATGAGCAACGATCCATACTATGGAGAGTTTCTAGTTTCAGAAGATGCGGTCCCTGGTCCATCACAATTTTCAAGTCAGAAATTGAATGGTCGTTCCGAGGTAAGCTATAAGGATGAAAACAACAACGTAGTACTTATAAGTAAAGAAAGTGAAGGGTGGATTATGCCCATCTCCTTGTTTTCATACCTTTTTACATTACTAATATCTTTGACCTTAATACTAGGATTTTTAAATATCTTTTTCAAATTCATTCCTAAGAGTTTGAGTTTTGCCATCATCAGAAAGCCCAGTTTAAAAAATAGAATTCAGCTTTCTGTAATTTCTCTAATTGTAGCTAGTTTCTTGATTATCGGTATAGTGACAGTTGTCTTTTTTGGTCAGTCTCATGAGCAATACCATGAAAATAGATTGAAGCGAAAAACTAGATCTGTAATAAGAGATACAGAGCATGAACTCAGGACGATGGCAAGAGTAGATAGTACTCTAACCACTCCCCAAGACTTTCTAGACAATTTGCGCATAAAGGAGATATCTAATATCCATCGGATAGATATCAACTTATATAGCCTTGGTGGAGAACTAAGTAAAACGAGTGAGGAAGACTTTTACGAAAGAGGCATCCTCTCAAGGAAAATAAATTCTGCCGCATACATGGCACTAGACGACCTGAAGCAAAAGGATTATGTCCAGGAAAATGAACACATCGGAGACTTTGTGTACAAGGCAGCCTACATCCCTGTTGAATTAAAGAGAACAAATCAGCCTTCGTTCAAAATTGGATATTTGAGTTTGCCCTATTATTCTCAGCTCAGTAGTACAAGATCAGATGCTGTAGGATTCATGGGACAACTTCTTAATGTATATGTATTCCTATTGATGATAGCGGGTGCTATCGCCATATTGGTGGCCAACTCAATCACCAGACCATTGACCTCCATTGGTCAAAAACTAAACGCTTTTAGGCTTGGTGGTCGTAATGAAAAAATTGAATACAAGGCAAAAGATGAGCTAGGTATTTTGATCAACGAGTATAACAAGATGGTTCAGAATATACGTGAGAGTGCAGAGATGTTAGCGCAGTCTGAGAGAGAAGGTGCATGGAGAGAAATGGCTAAGCAGGTAGCGCATGAAATAAAAAACCCTTTGACTCCGATGAAGCTTTCTATCCAATACCTAATGCATGCATATAATAGTGGAGCAGATGACTTGGGTTCATTGATGAAGCGAGTTTCTAAGACCTTAATTCAGCAGATAGATAATCTAGCGCAAATAGCAACTGAATTTTCCAACTTTGCCAAAATGCCTAGAGCTGAAAATATTCATCTAGAAGTAAATTCCTTACTAGAGTCTGTCTATAACTTATTTAATGAAGTTAAAGAAGTACAACTGGAATTGGAAATGCCTAACAAAGAACTCAATGTTTTTGCAGATAAAAATCACCTTGTAAGTGTATTTAATAATATCATAAAAAATGCCATTCAAGCCATTCCTGAAACGAAGACGGACGGCATGGTTGACATCAAGCTTTACGAGCAAGATGGTAAAGCTATAGTTAAAATCTCTGATAATGGTACAGGTATTTCTGATGAAATGAGAGAAAAGGTTTTCGTACCTAACTTCACCACTAAATCTTCTGGTACTGGTTTAGGTTTGGCCATCTCTAAAAACATAATTGAATCTGTGCAGGGTGCCATATACTTTGAAACAGAGATTGGAGAAGGAACAGACTTCTATGTTACTTTACCCATTATCCCAATGGGTGAACCACAAGGCGC
>CAYWOZ010000222.1:0-5623 GCA_964458675.1 uncultured Saprospiraceae bacterium | reverse complement strand
CTGATTATAAAAAGGGCAACTTTTTCAAAAAAGCAGCAAAGGAGGCCATCTATGTACTACAGATAGAACGAAAAGGGAATTTTCATGAAGGTATAGTTACTTGTGCTCATATAGATGAATATATAACTCAAAGAATTAAAAAACACGAAAATACAATTAGTGCAAAAGAGCAACAACAAATAGATCTTATACTAAAGCGAGGGGCTGGTGTAAAGCCAGTACTCGTCTTCCACAAGGAGGTAAAAAAAATAAGCGCAAAAATTAAAGAAATTGTATCGAGAAAAAAGCTTCTTGAAATTAGGTTTAATGCCAATGAAATACATCGAGTATGGTCAGTAACAGATGCGGAAGAGATTGAGCATATTTGCAAGCTTTTCAAAAAGCACGTTCCTGAAGGTTACATAGCAGATGGTCATCATCGCTGTGCATCTACAGCGCTCATGTCCGCTAATCATGCAGATGAAGAAGTAAATCCATACGAATATCTTATGACTTCTTTTTTTCCTACTTCACATCTTAAAATTTATGACTTTAACCGGATTGTAAATGCACTCCAAGATTTATCTCCTGTCAAATTTATTGTTCAGCTTTCACAGTATTGCGATATTAAAGAAATTGAAGAATACAGAAAACCAAGTGAAAAATTTGAGATAATAATGTACCTAGGAAAAGAATGGTATAGTTTACGTTGGAAGAGAAAGTTACTGAATCGTAAAAAAAATGTTTTGCTCGATGCAAATCTAGTGAACAAATTTATTTTCGGCGAGATTCTAGATTTCCAGGACATTCGAACTGATACTCGTATTAAATATCTGGAAGGTGTAAAATCAGTCGAAAATTTCAAAAATAATTGCAATAAAATTGAAAATGGAATAGGCTTTATACTTTTTCCTGTTGACATCAAAGACCTCATTGCCATTGCGGACAAAAAGAAAGTAATGCCGCCTAAGTCGACTTGGTTTGAACCAAGAATGAAAAATGGTATCATCGTTCAAGAATTTTAAATAATGCGGTACATAACAGCAAATTACATACACACTGGCAAAGGTGAAATATTAACAGATACTATTCTGATTATAAATGAAAATGGCACCATAGAAGACATCAAACCTATCAATGAGGTAGAAGCTTCAAAGGTTGAAAAATATGAAGGGAATATTATTCCTGGCCTTATTAATACACATTGTCATTTGGAACTTTCTCACATGAAGGGGAAGGTGGCTACGGGGACTAGTCTTATTCCATTTATATCTAACGTTGTCTCCTTTAGAGAATCTCCACCCGAGAAAATCAAGCAAGCCATAGTAGAAGCAGACGAATATATGTATCAACAAGGCATTGTAGCTGTTGGGGACATTTCTAATAAGTTAGATACCAAGGATCAAAAAGAGAAGAGTAAAATAAACTATTACACTTTTGTAGAGATGTTTGATTTCCTTCAGGACGAATGGTCGCAAAAAGAATTTGACAAATACTATGAAGTGTTCGAAGGACAAGCTCGTTCTGGAGGCAACAAGGTGAGTTGCGTGCCACATGCTCCTTATACAGTATCTAAATCCTTATTCGCAAAAATAAATCAAGCCAATACCGAAGCATGTACAGTGAGTATTCACAATCAAGAGACACCACCTGAAAATGAATTATTTCTAACTGGGAAAGGCAATTTTTTAAATTTTTATAAAGGTTTCAATATCCCTTTAGATGGATTTCAACTTACTGGCAAACCTAGTATACAGTATGCTATTGAAAATATGGATCCCAATCAAAAAACGCTTTTCGTCCATAATACTTTGACTACCACAAATGATATCAAAGCAGCTCATGAATGGAGTAATAAGGTTTACTGGGCTACATGTCCTAATGCAAATCTTTATATCGAAAATAGACTTCCAAACTACCAATACTTCTTGGATAGCAATGCTAAAATGACTATCGGAACAGACAGCTTAACTTCCAATTGGCAATTATCAGTGCTCGAAGAAATGATCACTATTAGCAAGTATCAGTCTTATGTCGATTTTCCTACACTTTTAAAGTGGGCTACAGTAAATGGAGCTGAAGCATTAGGAATGGATGAAGACTTAGGATCAATAGAGATAGGCAAAACACCTGGAATAAATCTACTTCAAGTAAATACCATCAAAAAAGATGAATTAGTTTTTCAACTTAATTCATCTTCTTCGATTAAAAGAATAATATAAAAATTATTTTGCAATAACTATTCTTTGTGCAAGAGGGGCGTACTTTTCTTCAAAATTTATTTGAATTACATATAAACCATTCTCTAGATTATCCAGTCGTATAGTTTCTTTGATATTATTCATAGAAGAACCATGGTATACCTGCTGACCAATTTGGTTGAAAATTTCAATCTGAAACTTCGAATCTAAGTCATTTGGTAGTTCTATATTAATTTCATTTTGTGCTGGATTAGGATATACTCTAGCACTTGTTGTAAATAAATCTTCACTACTCGTTGATAATAAGCCACATACCTGCTCCCTATTCCAGGCAAACAAATTATCATACATTTCTTCCAATCGATCAGCAAACACCGCATCGGAAAAAATATCAGTATGCCCCCCTCCGTCAAAAGTAAAGAGTTCATTTTCTAAGCCAAGCTCATCATAGCGTTGTGCTATATTAAATGAACCATGTGAATTCAGTACTCCACCAGTTAATCCAAACATATACGGTACTGTTCCGTCTGCATCACCATGCGAACTAAAGATGGGCAAACTATTTTCATCTATAAAGTCAGTAAGATATATAGAGCCTGATAAATTGAGAATAGAAATGGCATCATCACTATATTCAAAATTGGACCCTAAAGCAGAAATCCCCCCTCTATCATCTAAAGTTTCCGCCAAAAATTCGGGCACCTCATCTGTTTCATCTAACATACCATGATGGCAAGCTATAATAGATCCAGCAGAGTATCCACCAACTGAAATAAGGTCTGGGTTTACTCTAAATTCATTATCCGTCAACCCATCCTCATTAAAGTATCGAATTGCAGTTCTCATATCTCCTAAGGCAGCCACAACTACACCTATTAAATCTGTAGAATCTGGAACACCTAATGGTACAAAAGGCCACAATGTATACTCAATAGAAGCTGCAACATATCCACGTTCTGCAAGTGCAGAACACGTAGCTACCATAACATCATTTTTTCTAGTCCCTGCAATAAAACTTCCACCATGAGCTAAAATTACAACAGGTCTTTGCTCAACATCATCTCCAATTGGCTCGTAAACATCCATTAGTAAGTCTACATCACGTCCAAGTACATCAACACCAACGCCATAAACGACACCATCTGTAACCTGAATATCACTAAAAATGGGTTCAACTAATCGGTCGCCATCACAAATTGAAGTATCCTGTGCTACCAATGAAAAACTTGTTAATACGATAGCAAAAAGTAATTGTATATTTTTTTTCATAATTGATGTTTTATTAATTCAAATAAAATATTAAAAAACAAGACCTAATCCTAGCCTTCCATTCGAACCATAGTTGTCATTTAGCAGTACAGAAATTAGATTGTCTGTATTTCCAAATAAAACAACAGGGCCTAGTTCAGCTATAAACTGCACTCCTAAATTACTAAAATTATCTTTACGATAACTATAATTGATTCCAAGTAAAAAAGTTCTAGAAAAGCGATACTGTGCATTTAAGCCGATAGCTGGATCCGTTGAATCCAGATTATCCAAATGAAATAATCCACCAACAGTTAATTTATCGTTGATTTGATATTGGCCTGCAAGGTATATTTTTGCATTAAGACTTGTTTTGTCCTCCGTCGAAGATTCTTCAAAAGCAAATACATCCTCTATAGTATCTAGTTTCACTTCAAACTCTACACTATCATTTAAAAGAAAATCATCCAAATCTACTCCATCATAGGTGAATTCACCCCTACTTTGAAGGCTTCTGGTATCTTCTGTCCAATTAATAGACCCAAGATCTAAGACACTTGCTTTCAAGCTGATTTTATCATTAACATTAAATGCTACACCAAAATCAAAAGCTACGCCGTTATTCGCAGAAACAAACTGCTCCAGAACATTAGCTCTAAAATTGAAATCACTTACTCCTTCGATATCAACAGAATTAGAAGTATTCAAAACATAATCCGTATCAAAAGTCAATTGAAATACATCATCGTCAGTGAAAAGAGAAGCATCATTTTGCAAGGTTCTTAAAAACCCAATGCCATTCAGATATTTTATTCTTCCACCTAAAGTGAGCGCTCCAAATTGCTTAGCAACCCCTAAACTATATTCATGGTATGCGAAGTAATCTACGGCAGGTCCAAAATTTACTGTTTCTCCAATAAATTGAGCATTGCCTTGAAAGACCAATTGCGCCAATTCTCTAGGGTAAGAAATTATGGAATTGATTCTAGCATTATGTCTAAAATCAATCTGGAATGACTTGAGTTTAAAGCCAATTCCGATAGTATTTATTTTCAAATTGTTTTCAAAGGAATTGGTCGGACCTAATTGATCAATCACTCCACTGAGATTTAGAGTGCTTGTTTCGCCATTATCTTGTATAATATCAGATAGTGAAATGCTATTGCTGTGATGGCTCTCTAAAAATACTCCAGGTAAATAAAGCTCAAAATTTCCTTTCAAGGTGTCTGTCACATTGAGTTCTCGAGCAGCCCAGGTGCCATCTAAAAAGTAAGTACCTATTTCATTTTGACCTTTAGCACTTACAAAAACAAGCACTAAAAGAAAAGTAGTGCAGAAATATTTATAGACTTGATGCATTATTAATTTTAATTAGCCACTTCTAATTTAAGACCCATCCTAGATTTTACGCTTTGTTCAGCGTCAAATTTGACAAGCTGTGGAATAGAAGAGTTGGTGGTGTTAAATGCAGCTCTTAACAGAATCTTCTTAGCGTTTCTTATTTTCGCAAAGCGAGTTTCATCAAAACTATCAATTATTTCTTTGATGTTTACTCCATTTACTATTCCATCACTATCTACAGGAGCGGCACCAATAAATTGATTGCCTCCATCGATATCTATGGTTTCTAGAATATTAAAATTTTCATCCGCAAAAGCTATCTCCAATTCGAGTGCTAATGGAATAGAACTTTCTGTAATAAGTTTGAATTCTGCTGCTGTTACATTTTCATTGCTTGTTAGGTCTATATCAAAAGTATCTCTTAAAGCAAAACCAAATGTATAGCCATTCAATGGTAATACTACTTCTGCTTGAACTTCTAAACGACTACTATCTGTCATAAACCCTCTTTCACTTGGGCCATTATCAGGATTTGGTTCACCCGTTAATTCATATTGCAACAAGGCTGGTCCTACAGATAATATATCTATTAGATTACTATTGTCTTTAGTGAATGAAAAATCAGTTCGAGCCGTCTCTCCTATTTGGTTTAATGCTGGAAAATTTACTCCAACGCCATCATCTACAGCCTCAGATTCCAAACTTAGCCTTCCCCCATTTATACCTACAATATCTATTTCTATAAAATTGGCGTCTAGAGGAAATCCAAATGAATTAAAAGCAGTGATATTAATTTTTGGGTCTTCAAAGTTGACAATTCCTTGTTCCCAGTTATCAAAAAAGTCTATGACAAT
>CAYWOZ010000221.1:0-5646 GCA_964458675.1 uncultured Saprospiraceae bacterium | reverse complement strand
ACAGAATAAGTTCCTGGCACAGAATAGGTGTGGTTAGGATTGAGGTCTGCGCTATTCGTTCCATCTCCAAATGACCAACTGACTCCTTGTATGGATAGTGCAGGATCTAATGTAATATTAGATGTAAAGTCTACTTCCAAAGGAACACATCCAGAAGTAGGATTCGCCGTCACTTGAATAATTGGATCAGCGAAAACAGTAATGGTTATAGTTCCTACAAGTGCTCCTCCCTGCCCTTGTCGTAATTCTACTTCGTACACCCCTGCGTCTGTAAAAGTATGGTCAGGGTTTTGCAAATTAGAAGATGCACCGTCTTTGAAATCCCAAAAATATTCTGATGCGTTGGGAGCCTCAAAAGCAACCCCAAGAGGTACACAACCTCTCTCTATGGAAGCAGTCTGTCCGTACATATAAATAGAAGGAAAACAGAGGACTGCTAGTATGAATATTAGACTCTTCATTTACCAGTTATTTGAAATGCGGTTAAGAATATTGTTTGCCATGACTACATATTGATCATGGGTAAATCCACAGGCGCAAGCATAATAAGACATAATATTTCCGACATCAGGTTGATAAAAATCCCCATTAGCATCTCTACCTTCGTAAATAAACTCACATCCATCTTGCCATTCAATATCGGCACCAACAATATGTGGATCCGCGGGAGTATCGCAAATCCTATCTCCTGCTGTGGCACAATTAGACCCATCTACCAATTCATCACCGCCTGCAAAAGGATGCGCCAAACCAAATACGTGGCCTAGTTCGTGGGTTAAAGATCCAAGACATCCTTTTCTCAGAAATACTATATTGCCGCCTGCGTACCCACAGAGGTCTTCATTATTTCGAAGTAAATCAAGAATATAAATATTGATAGTCTTTTTTTGATTATGCAACCTGCGCAACTCTGGGTCTTCCCAAGGTTCTATTTGTTCATCGAACGTATAATCTGGAATGGTCTCCCATCCGCAGATAGCAAACGAAGCACCAATGGGCTCAAAAAGCCTATTTGCTGTTTCTATTGCGGATTGTAATTGAGCAGGTGAAGTATTCGTATTTCGAAAAGTGTCTACGCTAACGTACACCTGAAAATTGAACTGCTTATTTACTTGCGGTAAATCTTTTGATTTTTTATGCAGGTTTTGTGCGCCACATAAGAAAAACTGAAGCAAGCAAAATAGAAGTAGATTTAGTTTTAAAATTTTGGACATAGTATTGCTGGTTTAACCTCTGGTTTTTTATAAATGTTGAATATTCTTTGAACGCCTATTTCTAATGCGCCGTAAAAGTTATTGTAGTTGGAAGCGCTACTCACAGTAAGATCATAGGCTACGCCAAATCTCCAATCATTGATTTCATAACCTGTCAAAAATTGTAGGGCATCATTGACTCGATAGCCTAAGCCGGCCATAAGTCTACCTTTGTCTTTTTTGACTCTCTTACCATCTATCTTTTCTACTTTTTGCATCTTGAAGTAAGCGCGAAACTGAAGCATGATATTATTGACTTGTGCTGCACGTGCATAATAGAGGGCATATTCCAAATCGACTTTTTTATTTAACTGGCTTAGGTAACTCGCGTGTCCTGTAAATTTGACTGGAAATATGACTTGTACTTCATTGGGATTATTATTCATGTTCCCCATTCCATTGTTATTGTTGGTGGATATTCGGAAATGATTTAAAGCGGCTCCAATGATGAGCTTGTTGGTTTTATTTATTTTGGAAGTGTATTGAAGGCCTGCCCCAAAATCACTTACGTTTTGGTTGAATAAGTTATCTTCTACAAGCATCAAACTACTTACCAAAGGATCATTAGATCCAGAAGTGCCACCTCCTGCAATAATATCTGATTCTGCTCGAAATAGGTTTGTGTCTAAAGTACGGGCAAAGGTTCCGTACTGGAGCCCTAATGTGAAATAGCTGGTTTGTTTTTTGTCTACTGCTAAATGGTAAGCTAGGTTAATCTGGATACCTGAGGTTTTGAAATTGACATCTCCGACTTGATCTTGAAAAAGGGATAATCCTACTCCTATCCAATCTTGCTTTCTGAAGCCAAAATCAAGAGGTGCGTCAACTGATAACATCCCTGTTCTCCATGGATTGTCAATAAAAGATGAAAATTGATCTCGTGCTATTCCGCTCGCACGAACACTTCCAAGGAAGGAACCCGCCTGAGCAGGATTGACACTAAGAGGGCCAAAATCATAATTTGTAAAATGAATATCTTGCCCAATTGCTAGGTAACTCGTAGCAAGTAGAAAAAGGCCGAGTAGATAAGATTTTGTTTTCATATGTATAGACTTTAGTAGCTGGCTTTTAAAACCAGTTCGTATGCACAATATAATATATATTGGAAGATTATCAACATTTTGAAACTAATGCTTCATTCTGTAAAAGTTAATTTATGTTGATGTGAAAAGTAGCATACATCAAATATTTGTCTAAACATATAGAAGGCAAAATCCGACTTAACGTCCACAATGGAAAGTAAAAATTCTAAGGAAATTGGTTCGGACTAGCGATGAGAAAGGGGGCGACCATAGGAAGCAGACTGTAGCGCAGCGGAAGGCCGAGCGAAGAGCGAGCCCTGTATCGTAGCGACCTCGACCTCTTTTGAATGCTTTTTCAGCTTTTCAAAAGAGGTCGAGGTAGGCCCATTATTGAACCTTTATAAATTATAATTTGTGATTTGTTAAAGATTTCTAGCAGAGAAAGTATCCCCTTGAGCTAAGTCTCCTGTCTGAAGTCCTTTCATAAACCATCTTACGCGTTGCTCGGATGTTCCATGTGTAAAAGAATCTGGAACGACGTACCCTTGAGAACGTTTTTGGATCGTATCATCTCCGATAGCGTTCGCAGCATTCAAGGCTTCCTCTATATCTCCTTCTTCCAATATACCTTTCATCTTTTCAGCATGATGGGTCCAAACGCCTGCCAAGAAATCAGCTTGAAGTTCTAATCTTGTAGACAGGTCATTGTATTCTGATTTACTCACCCTTCCTCTTTTTCTATGTACTTCATCGGTTATCCCTAACAGTCGTTGGATATGATGCGCTACCTCATGGGCCACTACATAGGCCATGGCAAAATCACCTGGTGCGTTGAATTTTTCCTTGAGCTCTCTATAGAAGCTAAGGTCAATGTATAACTGCATATCTCCTGGACAATAAAATGGACCAGCCGCTGAAGAGGTATGCCCACATGCTGACTGCACTGCACCATCAAATAGTACTAAAGTCGGTTCTCTATAATTTTGCCCAAGCTGTTCTCGGAATAATTTTCTCCAAACATCTTCTGTATCTTTCAAGGTGACAGCT
Source organism: uncultured Saprospiraceae bacterium (assembly GCA_964458675.1). GTDB lineage: Bacteria > Bacteroidota > Bacteroidia > Chitinophagales > Saprospiraceae > JALZVN01. The sequence goes on along the minus strand of CAYWOZ010000221.1, from coordinate 2,324 downwards.
ACGAACTCGCCTAACTCATCCCCTGCTCCTCCAACCTCTCCTCGTGGGGCTTGCTGTTGTTGATATTGAGTGCCTCCGGGTGCGCCTCCCTGCACTAAGCCTGAAATATCTACATCGAATAACATAGAGACTATAAAAACCAAGATGATCGCTCCTAAGCCTAGACCTCCAGCGGTGCGACCTCTACCGCTACTCATTCCTCTACGATCTTCTACATTTTTACTTTTTTCTCTGCCTTGCCAACGCATATAATATATTTAAATATGAGTCCACTTTGAATAGTCAGAGTAGGCTCAAAGGTTAAGAATATTTAAATTTAATATAATCCGACTATATAATAGTTATAATTGATAATCTTTACCCCTAGAAACCCGTTTATAAGGGTATAATCCAAAGTTTTATGTATAAAATACTCGTTACCTTTTGTCTTTTGTTTGCCTTGAGCATCAGCACAGTACAAGCTTCTTACCTTATACTTCCTATGGGAGAAGATCAAAAAGATCATCTAAAGGCCTACGGCATAACCTATTGGGTGCTAAATGCAGGGGTCGAAGCGTATTGGCTACTCAACTATGAAGGGGGTTCATTCGCATTTAAACATAATAAGATATTTGAAAAAGAATGCTTGACGAGAGGGGTAAGTTATAATGTCATTCCTGATGCTCAATTTGGTAAGATACAATTGGATATTTCGAACCCAGAAGTAAATCAAGATGTAATCAAACTGGAGGTGGCTCCAAAAATAGCGGTTTATACACCTGATGTTAATACTCGTGGAGAAAAGGTACAACCCTGGGATGATGCGGTAACTATGGTGTTAACCTACGCTGAGATTCCATATGATGTCATCTATGATCGAGAGGTATTGGATGATAAGCTAACTGAATATGATTGGCTTCACCTACATCACGAAGATTTTACGGGACAGTATGGAAAGTTTTATAGAAGCTTTCACAATCAGACTTGGTATAAGCAAACTGTTTCTAGAATGGAAGCACTAGCAAGTGAGCTTGGTTTTCAAAAAGTATCTCAGCTCAAATTGGCTGTGGTAAAGAAGATTCAAGAATATGTTGTGGGTGGCGGATTTATGTTTGCTATGTGCTCCGCTACAGATACTTACGATATCGCTTTAGCAGCGGAAGGTTTAGATATTTGCGATCACATGTATGATGGCGATGGTCAGGATGGCACCGCTCAGAGTAAGTTAGATTTTAGCAAGACCTTCGCCTTCAAGGATTTTAAATTAAAGACGGATCCTTTGGTATATGAGTATAGTTCTATAGACCATGGTCCTGAAAGTAAACCTAAACGTAATGTATTGTCTAAGTCGGACTACTTTACTTTGTTTGACTTTTCAGCAAAGTGGGATCCAGTTCCGTCCATGTTGACACAGTGCCATACTCGTACTGTAAAAGGGTTTATGGGGCAGACCACTGCTTATCTAAAGAATCAAATAAAATCCAATGTACTAATCATGGGTGAAAACAAGCCTGCCAATGAAGCTAGATATATACATAGTACTATAGGTAAAGGTTTTTGGACTTTTTATGGTGGGCATGATCCGGAGGATTACCGCCACTTTATCAATGATCCCGAGACGGATTTGAGTTTACACCCAAATTCTCCTGGATATAGATTGATTTTGAATAATGTATTGTTTCCAGCGGCAAAGAAGAAAAAGAGAAAGACTTAATCTCCATTTTATGTGTTAACATTTGTTTAACCCTGAGTAGATAGGTCATTTCGTCTATTGGGTATAAACATGTAATCGATATGATGATGAATATGAAATATATCCCTTTGATACTGTTATTAGCGCTTTTTAGCTCTTCTGTATTAGCTCAAGAGAATCAATACTTGTCTAATGCAGATAGCGATCCAGATGCGGTGAAGCTTCTAAATAAGCTAAAAGAGAAATATGAGGGTTTTAATAATATGAAGATGGACTTTTCTCTAGAGATAGAGATTCCAGAGGAAGATAAGATTATTCAAAAGGGACAAATCTTTCAGCAGGACAAGCAATTTCATTTGGACTTTGAACAGCAGTCTGTTACGTCCAATGGTGAATTGGTTTGGATTCACTTAAAGAATAATAATGAGGTTCAAATTCATAGTGCCTCTGTTCTGGAAGAGGAGGACAGTTTTATGAGCCCTCAGAATCTATTAAAGCTATATGAAAGCGATGCTTTTATTTTTGCTATCAGTGACGAAATGGTACGGGATGGGAAAACGGTGGCCTTGATTGAATGTAAGCCTATTGATGCTGATAGTGAGTTCTCAAAAATGAGAATGACCGTGGATACTAAAAAACACGAAATGGTTAG
>CAYWOZ010000220.1:0-5648 GCA_964458675.1 uncultured Saprospiraceae bacterium | reverse complement strand
ACCCTTGCCCCTTGATTGGCTAACTCTTTACCAAAGGCATGAGATATAGATGAAAATTCACTTTTCCATCTAAACAATGTGAAATATATAATATCTATGTTTTGTTTCATGATCTCTTCTTTGAGTTTTAAGGCTCAACTATCTCTTTTTTTTTATCTTCTATCTGGACACCAACCTCTTCGTTCTCTTCGCTTGCCTTATTTTTACCAAAAATAATTCCAAAGGCCATAACATAGAAGCCTGGTATAGACATTATAGCATTCCACCATTGTACTTTAAACATCCTATTAAGGACTACCTGATTAAGAATAAAAGTAATCACATAGGTAAATATTGTTCCATAAGCTGCTCCGATCACTCCAAATTTGGTAATGAATATATAGTTGGCCACTACATTAATTATAGCCCCTAATAAAGTGAATAGCAGATTTATTTTGGGTTTCCCAATCGAGTCTAGTATGGTTCCAAACTGATTTGCAAAAGGTAGAAATAAAGCATAAAAAACAGTTACCGTAAGAATAGAGGCCGCACCACTATAATCTTCACCTCCTAGGACTACAACTATAAATCTTGGAAACAAGATTACAAATAATACTGCTGGTAGTATCAAAGCCAAAATAGCTCCTACGGCGCCTTCATATAAATTTTTAATCCCTTCAGGCCCCTCACTTTCTCCTTTTCGAGCGGATTGAGGGAAAACTACTTGTGCAATAGCTTGTGTAGGCGCTTCTAGTAGATTATTGACTCGTATACACACATCATAGATGGCTACACTGGCTGGTGTCAACAAAGCACCTAACATCCATTTGTCAATATTCTTATACAACATGGTGCTAAGGTTGGTCAAAAAAGTAAAGCGACCGTAGTCCCATAATTTATTAACCCAATCCCAATCAATACTTTTGCTAAACTTAAAATATTTTCTTGCAAATAGGTAAGAAATAATTGACCCTACACCCGCTGCTACTATTTGAGCGTAAGCTAGATAATCTAAAGGAACTACATTAGATGCAAAAAATAAAAATGCGATATAAGCGAAAAGAACTCCTCCCTTAAAAAAATTAGAAATGGTAGGCCCAACAAAATCCAAATGTGCAAATTGAACAAAATTGAAATGCTGCATGGGTATCATCACTATGGTTGTGATGGTATAGATATAAAATAAATTTTTAATTAATTCTGCCTCAAATAAATTCGCCAATGGCCCAGCTAAAGCAATTAAAAGAACAACATTGACTATGGAAAGAAGTACATTTAAAACTAAAGAGGCCGTTGAAATGCGACCTTGTTCATCTGCGTTGTCGGATGTGGTCAAAAATTTTACCAGACCATTTTGTATTAGGCCATTTCTTCCAACTTCGAATAGCGTTACGGTACCCGCAAAAAGCACCCATATACCAAAAGTATCTTGATCGTATATACGGACAAGAAGAAAGAAGCCCAAAAACCCAAAAACGAGCAAAGAGAATCTATCTAGTAAGGTAATGATACCAGATTTTATCCAATATGACTTTTCACTTTCTGCCATGGGCACGCAAGGTGGTTTATAATAGTAGGTTTGGCAAAAAGGAAATTATAAGAACTATTAGTTCAAATTAGCCATATCCAATTTATTGAGCACCGCTCCCATCAATTTGCCATTTATTTTCTGCAGATAATCAATTGATTTCTTATCGGCTGCATCCACGCTGTTATTCGCTGAAAACACTGTGATTACCTTATCGACGTATTCAATCAATTCCTTTGAATCTGCATATTTATTTAACGCAGGCCCCTCTAAAAAGATATAATCGTATGTATTGGTGAAATTATCCAATAATTTACTGAATTCCTTACCCGCAAATAGCTCTGATGGAGAAGACATTCCTCCTCTGTTCCCTAGAATATCCACATTTTCCATGTCAAACAAACTACTAGAACTATTGGCATTCTTCGTCTCGAATTCTTTATCCAGATTCGCTTCTCCTAATAAACGAGAAGTCAACTTGTTCTTCATATTGTTCTCTCCGAACATTCTAGTAAGGGAATTATTCTTGAAGTTGGTATCAATCAATAATATACGCTTCCCTTTAAGGGTCAAAGCATGCGCTAACATGATGATAAGGAAGGTTTTTCCTTGTTGCTCTTTTGTACTGGTAAAGAGAAAGGCTTTCTTATCTGTTTGTTCTATTTCATGCCGTAGTGAACGTACCGACTCTTTAAATACCTCTAAAGGTGGATTCTTAAGATCTGAGCCGAAAAGTTCTTTAAGGTTAACATTCTTTTGCTTCAACTCATTGAGCGTCCCTATCAAGTTTATATCGCTGAATTTTCTAAACTGGTGGGTATTGCTCAGGCTGTTATCCATAAAAGCCAACATCAAGAGTGCCATGGTCGCAAAAGTACCTCCTACTACTCCAGAGAATGCAGTTATAACCGCCTTCAAAGAAGATTGAGGCTCATCTGCTACGTTAGCCTTTTCTCGAATGGCTAATGGGTAGGCAGCTTTATCTAAATCTACCTTCTTATCATTTTCTATATCCTTGGCTGTATCATAAGCGTCTGAAGCAATCTTCATATCCCCAGTCAACTTATCTACAAAAGAATAGTGTGTCAACAAGGTTCTTCCTTCACTATTTTTCCTTGCCAATAAGGTTGCAATAGCATCTTTGGCCGCTCTACTAGAAGCGTTAATCAGTTCATTTTCGATTTTAGTGGCTAATAAATCTTTCGCCAAATCCTTATTTATATTGGCTACATCTTTACTTTCTCTTTTTGACAATTTGGCAAACATTAATTTTTTTTGCTCTTCAAGCGCTTCAATTTGCTGAGCAATTTCGGGATCTCTTGAGTCTACATAATCTTGTCTCAAAATAGAAAGCTCATTAGTATAATAAGTAATATCCTCACTATTGGATATTTTATCTACTTTATCATTAATAATATTAATGTCCGCTTGATCTAGATATTCATCTAAGGTCTTTATTGATTCCGCACTTGCTCCTATCTCTGTATCACTTTCAATACTTAAACCCTCTAGTTCACTTTTGATTTTAATAATATCCTTAGCTTGATCTGAAATATCCAGTAGATTATGCTTGATACGATAATCGTTCAAAACATATCTAATTGAATCCAATTTTGCCTTCTTCTTTCCAGTATCTGCAAGAGCAAATTCGTAATCTTCGACATAAGTTTTTTCCTGCTCAAACTTATTTACAACCAAGAATAAATCCGCCAAGGTACTTGCACAGTAAGCCGAAAGAAAAGGATCTTCAGTTTCAAAATCAATTCCTAACAAATCCGTTTTACCCTTTCTGTATACCACTAATACCTCATCAATAGATTCTCTATCATATTCATAAGCGCGAGCTACTTCTAGGTAATTTAATTCTTTTTCTCGCTCAAATTGTGAACCATCTAAATTTTCTACTCTCTCCTTTAAAGAACCAACAAGATTTTGGAGATTGATGGTTTTAATGCCCTCAACACCCTCTTCATCTAAAGTTCTAAACGCAGTATGCTCTCCTCCCAAATCATGAATAAGCAACTTGAATGAAAGCAATCGCTTCATTGACTCACTCTGCAATTTTTCAGTGTGATTATTAAAACTAATATCAAGTATTTCTGAAGATATATAAGCACCTGGGTCGTCCGGATTGAAACCAGCTGGATCTAGTAATCCAGTAGAAATAGTAGTCGCCGACTTATAAGTTCGATCTTGAGCATCTACATAAAAGTATGCAGCAATAGCAGGTGCAATCACTGCAGCTAAGATTAGCCATTTTCCTCTAAGAAGTATATTAATAAGGTATCCAAAATCCATTCAGTTGTTATTTTGAATTACAAACGTATAATATGTAAAGTATGGATATATATAATACCCAAAATTAACAAGTTGTTAGAGAATATACTCCCAAAACTTCGCCAATTTGGATTTATGCACCATAATCCAATAGAATAGTGCCTTAAAAGCGGCTTATTTAGCGAATTAGACTAAAATCGCCTTCGAATTCTTCAATTGTTCCGTCGAAAAATTCGATTCGAGCTTTGTATACGAATACACCTGGATTCATAAGCTCGCCATTGTGCCTTCCATTCCAACCACTCGGTTCAACATTTGGAAGTATATCGTTAGCTTCGAATACCTGTTCTCCCCATCTTGAATAAAGACTCAAATTTCTAATCGAAGTAACATTATCTCCACCGTAGATGGTGAAAAAATCATTTATCCCATCTCCATTTGGAGAAAAAGCATTTGGAATATATGCATCATAGTTTTTCTCTACAGCGATTAGGACTTGATGTTTTTCAAGGCAACCTTCATCACTGATGACATTAAAGGTAATTGCATTACTTGAGGTTGGAATATAGTTCTGACCAAGACAAGTTTCGCAAAATAGACTATCTACCCCCGTCCAAAAGAATTCCGTAAAGTTTCCGTTTATAATTGGGTCCAAAATCAATGGGTCTCCAAAGTCTAATGCTACAAAGTCTGGCAATTCAATTTCGACTCCTGTAATTTCGGTGATTTCTATTTCGACAAATGATTCACAGCCATCTGCATCTTGAACGCCTACCTGATAAACGCCAACGTCTAAATTATCAAACACATTTTGAGTTCCGAATCCGGCACCATCTAATTGATATAGATATGGAAGTTGACCTGCATTTCCTTCTATTGAAATTTGCCCAGTAGCGGTTTGCCCACAGGCAATATTTCTTACATTTTGGACAATCTCAATTTCTCCGAAAACAGTATTAAAAATCACGATACTATCACAACCTTCTACCGAAGTAAAATTCAACGTCGCACTACCCACCAAGTCTTCATCACAAGTGAAAATTTCAAAGCTTGTTTCAAAATTTTCTGAGAGCACTCCTTTATCGATTACGATACTATCACAGCCGCCTACTGAAATAAATACGCTTTCTATTTCAAATACCTCAGCTTCTTCGCAAACGGTAGTGAGGTTTAAGGTAGTATCTAAGCCAGGTAAGGTTGTTAATATCACTAGGCTATCACAACCAAATTGATTAATAAACATAGTCTCTGTGACTAAGGTCTCCATTAGGCCACACTCAAACTCAATTAAATTAGTGATGTCTTGTTCTGCAAATTCAACAATTGAAACTACTGTACTATCACAACCAAATTGATTGCTTAATGTCCGAGTGCTCGTACCCACATCATTCATATCACAACTCACCAGTGGAAGGATCGTTTCACTTTCTTGCTGCACATTGTAGCTAATAATAACAAGGCTATCACATAATGCGGTAGAGAAGACCAAGGTATCTGGCATAAACTGAGCTGGATTACAAGTATTTTGTTCAAGCATAGTAATCTGCATATCTACCAAGGCAAAGTCAATGGTAACAGTACTATCACAACCAAACTGATTTGTCAAATTGAAAACTTGAATACCGACTTGATTTTCATCACAAGTAAAACCATCCAAAAACACTTCGTCAGAACTCGCCTCTTCAAACATGGTGATAATCATGCTATCACAACCAATAGAATTGATCATAAAGCTAGTATCTATAAAAGCAGGACTATCGCATACATAATCTGTCAACATAGTGGTGTCACTCCTAAGAATTTCAAAAAATTGATAAACTATAGAATCACAGCCAAATATATTGGTCTCAAAAATAGTATCTCT
>CAYWOZ010000219.1:4163-5733 GCA_964458675.1 uncultured Saprospiraceae bacterium | reverse complement strand
TGGTCAAAGAGCTGCAAAGTATAGCGGGCGCTATTGGGCATGATGAACTAGAAAAGACCATCAGTGACCTGAGAAATCGAATTACGGAGCCCTATATGTTTGTTATAGTGGGTGAAGTGAAAGCCGGTAAGAGTAGCTTTATCAATGCCTTACTTGACCCTAAGAAAGAGATATGTAAAGTGGCTCCACAACCGATGACGGATACTATCCAGCAAATCGTATATGGAGAAAAAGAACAAATCATAAGTATCAATCCATATCTAAAAAGGATAACCCAACCAGTAGAGATACTGAAGGAAATAGCAATTGTTGATACACCAGGGACGAATACCATTGCAGAGCATCATCAAGAAATAACAGAAAGCTTTATCCCTGCCTCCGACCTAATCGTATTTGTGTTTGAAGCTAAGAATCCATATCGACAATCGTCTTGGGACTTCTTTGATTATATCCACAAGGAATGGCATAGAAAAGTCATCTTTGTATTGCAGCAAAAAGATCTTGTAAAAGAAGAAGATCTAAAAGTAAACACGGAAGGCGTAAAAGACTATGCTAAGAAAAAAGGAATCCCAGAACCAAACGTATTCGTCGTTTCCGCTAAACAGGAAATAGAAGGCCAAACAGAAGAAAGTGGTTTCAAAATTATCAAGAAATATATCGCTGACAATATAACCAGCGGGAAAGCTCCTTTTCTGAAATTGCAAAACAATATCAATACTTCTCGGAACATAAATAACAGAATATACAAAGGCCTCCAAATTAGAGAGGAACAATGGGAAGCAGATAAAGTCTTTAGAGAAGATATAAGAACTACCCTTTCAGAACAATCTGAAAAATCAAATGCGCAAGTCGATATTCTTGTAGAAAACTTGGTTGCAGCCTATGACAAAATTACAGCTCAAAAGGAAGAAGAACTAAGAGAAGGTTTAGGTGTATTTTCTCTGATTAGAAGAAGTTTTACGGCTTTATACTCCAAGCAAAAATCTGCTAAAGAATGGCTTACTGGATTGTCGACAGAGTTAGAAACAGACCTCAATAATGTACTAAAAGAGAGACTTAATAAAGGGGTCGTTGATATTGCAGATAGTATTCAACAGATGGCTAAGATGATCGACCTCAAGATCAAAAGCAGCGATACTATACTTAAGAACGATCATGACTTGTTTAGTGATATCGCAGAAAAGCGGATCAACGTTTTAAGAGACTTACAGGAGACTTTTAAAGAATTTATGAGCAAGTCTGAGAATTTCACAGATGAAGGCCTCATGTCCAGCGACACCAATATTACGGGTAACGTAGCCACTGGTGGAGGTATAGCGGTAGTGGGTGTAATTTTGAATATAGCAACCGGTGTTAGCCTGGTAGACATAACAGGTGGTGTACTTACTGCCGTAGGTTTAGTTTTCGCTGGTGGATCTATAGTGCTCCAAAAGAGAAAAATCATGGATGGCTATCGCTCAGAAATCGTCAAAGGTCGTATCCGTATGGAGGGTGAAGTGAGTGATAAACTCAAAAACTATATCCAAAATATCAAGAAAAAGATTGACGCCAACTTCAATAAATTTGATCA
>CAYWOZ010000219.1:0-4063 GCA_964458675.1 uncultured Saprospiraceae bacterium | reverse complement strand
CTAATTGCATTCGCCCGCAATGGAGAACCAACCTAGTAAAAATCTACAAACCAAACCAAGAAAAAACTTAACGCCCTGAAAGGAGAAGACCGACAGGTCCGTAGCAACGCGAAGTGAATAGCCCGACGCTTATATCCGTTTTTTTTAACGGATATAAGCGGCACTCCCAAGCACTCTACTTCACCAATTTAAAAGACAATTCATTAATAATAAGGATATAATTACCTGGCAAAAGACTGACGGTATTGACCGTAGTGCGCGTATCAAAATCCTGACGCATTACCAAGCGACCAAGCATATCCATTATGAGTAATCTAGAAGGGCCTTGCGCTTCTACGTGCATAGAATCCGTCAAGGGGTTTGGGAAAAACTTGTATGGAATAATAGTCGGAATACTTGGTGCAGATACCAGTGGAATCTCAGGGCATTCTAAATCATCTGTGGGGCAGTATACTCGACTTACCAAAGAACAATCAAGGATGAAAGGATTTGGCTTGCCTTCTTGCACTTCCGCAATCTTGAAAGTCCTGTCATATTCTCGTTCATCAACGGGGTCCAATTCATGCCAGCTACACAACGTAGATAATTGATCGTCAAAGAAATCAGGATCCGCTGCATCTGCTTCTGGCTGATACATGGTATAGAAATAAAACATCGTTCTCGCTATATCTCCCTTACGTGCTTCACGCGGCTCAAAGCGACCATCTACACCTCGAATACCTTCACTAAAAGAATTTATATTATTGCTAGGAATAGTACTCAACTCATCATCTTGATAATACCAAGACTCCGTTTCAGAATCTTCTATTTCAGCAAATGGAAAGCTGCCGCGATTCGTATTGACAATTACACGTGTGGGAAATAAATTATGCAAATCAGAATTGGCTATACCGAATTCTGCACCCTTCGATCTAGGAAAAACGTGTTCTGCATTAATACCGTCTTTGTCGCCATCCATAAATACGAAACTAGAAGGATCAACCCCATCCGGAAGGAATATACCATGGTTAGAATAAACACCGTACACAGTGTCATTTTGATTATCGATCTCACTATACAAGAGATCTCTAGCTTCGCCAGAACTCAAAACCGTGTTTGTCTTAAAGTCTTCTAAAAGAGCATCTAATAAATCATCTCCTTCCAAGCCTGGATGAACGGGCGTCAAAAACTGAGCAGTCCCAAAAACGGGCAAACAAAGAAGGAAAGCGTATAGAAAAATGCGCATGCAACAAATTACGAAAGTATACTCAAAACAATGGTATCCTACATATTAAAAATCCCATTCTTCAGCATCCTTTAAGATAATTACTAGGCGATTTGGGTCATCTCTATTGAACGCCAGCTTTCCTTTGAAGCCATAAGCTGAACTCATGCTAAAGGTGGTTTTCTTAGCATCAAACTCAATTTCTGCTACTGTTTCCATGCCTGCATTTCCACAAAAGTAGCAGGATGTAAATGGAAACTTAGACAATATTGGATTCTCAAATCCATCAGTCTTGCTTGAGGAAATGATGTACCCAAGTAAAACGATTTCTTGTCCTTCCAAAGACAAGATGTCTTCTGAAAATTTGGGCTTCAGATCATAGGTGCCAATGTCTTCATTAAAATATTCATCAAACTCTAGATTGGCAAAAAGTCTCCATTCATTGCGCGGCTGTGCCATAGTAGTAATACTAAAGGCTAATAGTATGGCAAATGAAAAAAGATATTTATACCTCATTAAGGATAAGTCTTAAACTTAAAAATAAGCAATAATCAACTTTATTGCATTTTGAACTAAGCTTTTCATCTGAGTTTATCATATCCTTAACAAAAGAAAGGCAGGAAGCGGTCTCTATTTCAGCTTATCACTAAATTTTGCCTTTAGTTTTTCCACCTTTGGATTGATGACATAGGTGCAATATGGGTTCTGATTACCAATTCTTTTAAAATAATTTTGATGTCCAGCCTCTGCTGGATAATAGTTAATCAAAGGAGATATCTCCGTAACAATTGGGTTGGGCCATAATGTAGAACTATCTGCTGCTGCCATAGACTTTTCTGCAATAGCTTTTTCCTCTTCGCTAGCATAGAAAATGGCAGACCGATATTGGGGTCCTTTATCGTTTCCTTGTTGATTAGGCGTAGTGGGATCATGTGTTGCCCAAAATACATCTAGTAATTCTTCAAAAGTAATCACACTTGGATCATAGGTAATGCGAATCACCTCCGCATGCCCAGTAGTCTTTTGACAAATTTGCTCATAGGTAGGATTGACTACATGACCACCTGAGTACCCAGACTCTACATGTGAAACACCATTAAGATCTTGAAAAACAGCCTCTGTGCACCAGAAGCAGCCTCCAGCTAAAGTAGCTTGTGCCATATTATTTTAATTCTGAATATTTTATTTTATAAAAACCCGCATCTTTTATTTCTACTCCTGGTAAATGTGCAAAAATACCGCGCGTGCATAAAGGGCCATTAAAGCGTCCTGTTATTGTTTTCGCTTCTTTATCCCAATTAACAATTTCCAAGGTGCCTTTGTTGTACTCGCAGCCTGAGGATACGAAGACTACTAATTCACCATCCAATAGACTATTCATGATAATAGAGACATCATTGTTGAAAGAATATTTTTTCAATGCATATGGTTCAACATTGCTTACAGTAATAATCATACCTTCAGGTTTATCGGTAGCTCTGAAGTTTAGTTTAAAAGTTTCTTTGTCCCTAACTAAGGAGCATGCTCCTGGCCGTTTTAAGTTCTCGTTATTAGATAAATAATAAGCGAATTCACCTTCCGCTAAACCAAGATGATTTGGGTCGGCAGAAGAAGCACATGACATTAAAGTGGCGAAAAAACCAATAACTAAAAACTTAAGCAAATACGGGTAGCAGGACATCTTCTGAAGAATTTAAGTGATCTAATTTGGACATAAATAATCTAAGCGCTTCTTTCTTTTTTTTATCAAGATCGTAGCTGATATTCGTTTCAAAATACTTCTTCAAATCAAAATCTTGATCTTGCTCCGGAAGTATAAATAAAAGTTCTGGGATATGGGCGAGGCCCTGTGCTAATGCATCATTAAATCTTTTCAAAAATTCAGGATCCATTTTCTTATTCGCAACCCAGGCTGCAAATACAAAAGGTAATCCTGTCATTTCTTTCCATGCGATACCAAGGTCATAGGTGAAGGTATACTTTGCATCCATTCCGATAGTCTTATCCCCTATCGCTAAAATAGCAGAATCATCATCGACTACCATATTTTCTATTTCATAGATAGGTTTAAACTCAATAACTTCTTTTTTCCAATAATCCTTAAGCAATATTTTGATCAATGCAGCAGAAGTACGAGAATGTACATCCAGATAGATTCTCTTTATTTTTTCTATAGGGCTATTGCTGAATAAACATACAGTCTTGACTTCTCCATCACATCCAATGCAATAATCAGATACAATAAAATGCTTAGGTAGTTTAGCTAATGCCGCAATTGGAATTAATGCTATATCTACCTCATCCTTAATCAGCTTATCCGCACATACCGCTGGGATATCTTTGTACATCTCCAATTCGTCCTCCATTCCCGCTTGAATCAAACCATATATAAATGGCTTAGTATTGAGGTAATTTACAGCTGTCAGTCTTATTTTTTTCATGCTAAATTCAGCTCCTTTAAGTGATCTACATTATTGGACATGACTATTTCCAAACCTTTATCTGATTGTACGACTTTATAGACTCCAGTGTTTTTGTGTTCATATTCATCCATATGTTTTATAGCTCTTCCTTCGACCAGACACATCAAGCAACGAATCGTTCGGCCGTGCATGACTACCAATATTTTTCTCTCTTTTCTAGATTTTACTTTCTCCAAAAAACTGCTCAACCTATCTCCCATTTCACGAGCACTCTCGCCTTCCTCTATTTTTGCATCATAGTCTTCGTTGGCCCACTTTGCCATTAGAATTTTATATGCATCTTTCATTCCTAAAATCTCATCTTTTGCTCCTTTACCTTCGTAAATACCCCAACAAATTTCATTGATATCCGCATCTTCAATATGCTCAACATCTC
>CAYWOZ010000218.1:2498-5750 GCA_964458675.1 uncultured Saprospiraceae bacterium | reverse complement strand
CAACACCTCTTCAAAACTCCTAAATGGTTGCTCCATGAAAAACTCGTTAGGAAATTTGAGCCGGAAGGTATGGTCGACCGTATTGGCAATGTACAATCAAGGGGACTGAATCTGCTATTCAATAAAGATAGAATAAAAAGGATGGCCGAAAATGAAGCCTTAAATAGCTCTGCAGCATTTACAGTATTCGAGCTTTTTGAAAATACACGCAAAGCCATTTTCAATGATGCATCAGAAAATGATATTTACACAAGAAATCTTCAGCGAATTTTTGTCGAAAAGATGAAAGACATCATTACCAAAGATGAAAAAGATAATGGAGATGGAGGGGATCTTGTAGCTGGTGCCAGAGCCACACTGTTTGCTATCGAAAAATCTCTTAAGCCTAAAAAGAGTTTCTCTAGTATGCAGCAGATGCACATCAGGGATATGAAGACAAGGATTAATAATTTTTTGGAATAGAGAATCAAATCACCTCTAAAGAATTTTACTAAATATTTTTTTGGAGACTCCGAATTCTAAATTTTAGGAATGAACTATTTTTCTTGTAGCTACTTGCCGCGTCAGGCTTGCCGCGGTTCCCTCTTTAAAAAGATACACTGTATCTTTTTTGCTGCGCAACAGTCGGTCACTTCACTAGTCCGAAGGATTACATATTATTAAGCAAGATTGGTTTTTGAAACAAAAGAATTCGTAAGTATGATGCTTTACAGTTAGGTCTATAGGAATTTTATATATTTGAACTTTTGCAGTGATAACATATTATAATAACATATGAATCCTTTAGCTGAAATATTATCAAACTCCTTCCCCATTTTCAACAAGTCTAATGTATTTATTTCCGAATTGTTAGAAGTTAGCAATTTGATGGAGGTACCTGCGAACACTAATATTATTGATGTCAATCAATATATCAAAGTTATCCCTTTTCTTATCTCTGGCCTTATAAAAATTTACAGAGTAGACGAATCTGGAAATGAGATATTTCTCTATTATATCACCTCTGGTCAGAGTTGCGTGATGTCCATCACAACCTGTATGGAAAATGAAAAGAGCTCTATCAAGGCACTTGTGGAAGAAGACAGTTCTTTTATAGCCGTGCCTGTAGACAAATTCATAAGCCTACTCAACAAGCACAATTTGCTCCAAAGTTTCACTTATCAACTATTTAAGGAAAAATACAACGAACTCATTTTTGCCATTGATAACCTTGCCTTCACAGATACTAAAAGTAGACTAGTACAATACCTCAAAAAAGAAGCAGAAATAAAAAATAACAAAACCATTCAACTTACGCATAGATATATTGCCAACGATTTGTCGTCCTCTCGAGAAGTCATCTCAAGACTACTCTATCTGCTACAAAAGGAAGGCTTCCTTGAAATCAAGCAAAGAAAGATTATTTTGAAGTAGCCTTTAACTCTTCTAGAATTTCTACTAGAATTTTTTACCGTAATTCACCTTTTGTGATACAGGTCACACTTTCTTTATTCAATAGGTTATAATTTTGGTTTGAATTAAAATCAAAACTATGATTTATTTAAATCGAAGATTACTTTTTATCCTATCACTTAATTTTATTTCACTTATGTTTTTATTTAGTTGTTTCTCTGATAATACTGATGCTATATCTGAAAACTCAGTGCTCATAGACGTCCGTACAGTAGAAGAATTTAGCAACGGCAGCGTTGAAGGAGCAGTAAACATCCCACTCTCAACAATAGAATCCCAAATGGGCACTTTGAACAAAGCCGACCCCATCGTGGTCTTTTGCCGCAGCGGAGGCCGTAGTGGAAAAGCCAAGAAAATACTCGACAGCAATGGCTTTACGAATGTCGCTAATGGTGGTGGTTGGAAAAGTGTAAAGAAAAAAGTAGCCACTTTTTAGATACTCTGAAGCGTAGATGGCATGCCCTATCTAGTTATTTATTGCGCTTTCCTCCTTGCTAACAATACACTTGGAAACAACACTCTTCAAATAGAAATTTTTATAATGTGACTTAGGTCACAACGTGAAAGCTTGATAGACTATAATTTTACACACATAAATATTTCAAACAATAAAATTATTATAATATGAAACTTAAGAATTACTCTAAACTAAGCTGTTTAGTTGCTTTACTAACACTTTTCACGATGAGCCTAACTGCTCAAAACGTAGGAATAGGAATATCTACTCCTGGAGCCAAATTGATGGTTGTAGGTGATGCAGGTGCTCCTGCTCTAAATATATTAAATGACGGGACCACTCCCATGAATCCCGGATTACGAGTAAACAACAATGGTAGAGTTGGAATTGGAACAATCACGCCTGGAGCTAGATTTATGGTTATCGGTACTGATGGTGCACCGACCATGAACATCCTTCATGACGGAGCTAGCCCAATGAATCCTGCTATTCGTGTAAATGAAGACGGACGAGTAGGTGTTGGCACAACGACACCTGGTGCAAGATTTATGGTAGTTGGAGAAGCAGGTGCTCCTGCTTTGAATATTCTACATGACGGCGCTACACCTACTGATCCAGCGCTTAGAGTAAATGATGACGGCCGAGTAGGTATTGGCACTACTACACCTGGTGCAAGATTTATGGTTATCGGTACGGACGGTGCACCGACTATGAATATCCTTCATGATGGTGCTAGTCCTATGAATCCTGCGATTCGCGTAAACGATAATGGAAGAGTTGGTGTTGGTACTGTTGATCCAGGAGCTAGACTTATGGTTGTTGGTGAAGCGGGCGCTCCTGCTTTGAATATTTTACATGATGGAGCAACTCCTACTGACCCAGGTCTTAGAGTAAATGATAACGGACGTGTTGGAATTGGTACTACAACTCCAGGAGCTAGATTTATGGTTATTGGTACAGATGGTGCGCCTACAATGAATATTCTTCATGATGGTACAAGTCCTATGAATCCTGCTATTCGCGTAAATGAAGATGGTCGCGTTGGAGTTGGTACTACAACTCCTGGCGCTAGACTTATGGTGGTAGGTGAATCAGGTGCTCCTGCATTGAATGTATTACATGATGGTACTATGCCATTGAATCCAGCATTCAGAGTAAATGATGATGGTCGTGTAGGTATTGGTACTACAACTCCTGGTGCAAGATTGATGGTAGTCGGAACCGACGGCGCACCTACTATGAATATTCTTCATGACGGTGCAAATCCGATGAACCCAGCTATCCGAGTGAATGAGAATGGAAGAGTAGGTGTTGGTACAATTGACCCTGGTGCTAGATTTATG
>CAYWOZ010000218.1:0-2398 GCA_964458675.1 uncultured Saprospiraceae bacterium | reverse complement strand
GTAGGTGAAGCGGGTGCTCCAGCTTTAAACATTCTTCACAATGGTAACTTCCCTACTGATCCAGGTCTTAGAGTAAATGACAATGGCCGTGTGGGAATTGGAACTACTGCTCCTGGTGCAAGACTAATGGTAGTAGGTACACCTGGTGCTCCGACTTTAAACATCGTACCTGACGCAACTAATCCAGGTGACCCAGCGATTCGAGTAAATGAAGATGGAAACGTTGGATTAGGAACTACTACACCAAGTACAAAATTAGAAGTTTCTGATGGTGATGTTTATTTGAGTAATCCTAATACTGGAATTATTCTTACTTCTCCAAACGGGAATTGCTACAGAGTCACTGTTAATATGCAAGGACAACTACAAAACACACTTATTACTTGTCCTAACTAAAAATCATACTCATGAAAATTAACTTAATAATTTTAGGGGTACTGTTGCAAGTAATATTTGCAACTTCACTATGTGCCCAAGTATTTAATGATGGTGCTGCAGTCACTATAGAAGAAGGCGCACTATTACACATAGACGGAAATTTCACTAATCAAGGTGGCATGATTTCCAATGATGGACTTATAGAGATTGGAGGCAATTGGTCTAACACAATAATGACCAATCCACTCAATCCAAATAATGGCGAAGTCTTATTAGTGGGTGCGGATCAGACCTTTGGAGGAGATTTTCCGACTTTGTTTAACGACGTAAATTTGCAGGACAATCAAAGGCTTACTTTAAGCAATACGGTTGGTATTAATAATACTATCCATTTAGCAAACGGTATTGTTACACTAAACGAGAATACCTTGCACTTGACAAGTTCAGCAACTACGGCGCTTACTGCTTCTACGGGTGGGATTATAGCTGAAACCGCAGATACTTACGGATTTCTTAGATGGGATGTTGGAGAAGAAATGGTGGGCACCTACTCTATTCCATTTATCAATGATAATGGAAACGCGGTAGATATTGACTTTACATTGAACGCTCCTGGAGTAGGTGTTACTGGCTACATGTTATTCAGTACTTACGGTACAGATGAGGCTAATGAACCATTCCCAATCGGAGTAAGTAACATTTTGATTAGTGGAGAAGAATCTGGAAATAATTTGGTAGATAGATTTTGGGTTCTAGAACCTATGGAATACGCGACGACGCCCACTGGAACTGCTAGTTTATCTTTTGATGACAGCATAGAAATAGGTGGTACAAATGATATCGTTTTAGACAATGTAGAAGTAATTCGATGGGATGGAGTGTCTGCTTGGGAAAGTCTTGCAAGTCTATTGGATGATGACAATACGGTACGCTCAGAAAGTATTGATGTATTTGGAACCTTCGGATTGTGGTCGAATTTTACCACTTCTGTAGTTAATCCAGAATTATTAATCGATCTAGCAGCATATCCGAATCCAACGGCAGATATTCTAAATCTTGAATTTAGTAGCGAATCATCACATGATGCGGATGTTCGTGTATTCAATCTGCATGGTCAGGAATTGCATTCTATTAATGAATCGATCACTACTGGCAATAATTATATCCAACTATCCACAAAAGATTTAGTACAAGGCAATTACATCGTTCTTATATCAAGCGATGAATTGCTAGCAATACAGAAATTTACAAAACTGTAAATTAACCTTGAAGGCATGTCACATGCAGATAGAATAATACGATAGAAACATTAGCAATAATTCTAGGAGAAGTAAGCATAATATTTGTGCTTACCTCCTTGAATAGTTTTCATTTGGTTTTTGGACCTATCCCCTTTTGGAGGATAGTTTTTTTTTTAAAAAATCTAACATTGAATATGTCATTTAAAAAACAATCCAAATAAATAAGATTAATAATTAAAATGGTATTTTTATAGACTGTTATGTTAAGCTACTTAGGCAAATATCGAACGTGGTTATTCCTATTATTGATAGGGACTTATTCATTTAATTCATTAAGTGTACTCTCTCACGAAGTAGTCCATCTTGCTATGCATTCCATAGATATATTAAAATTTGATTATCAGCCCCATAGCCACCAACACAATGTGGTTGATTTGGAGATGGATCATGAGCATAATGTCTTAACTCAGCTAGTTAACAATGACAGCCATACAGATGAAAGCTTTCAATGTCAAGAAGTTAATGATTTGACGGAAAATAGATTTATCCAAAAGGCGAAATCAATTGATGATGCAATTATAAATAGGAGCATTTTTGAATACCGCTATTCAATCAATTCGCTTTACTTAGACTCATCCTTACCCCCTCCTAAGAATTCGAATAAATATTTTAATATCTAAAGGGCACCTCTATTAACCCCATTCAAGATGTAAACAAAAATTGTAAATTTTTTATTCCATTTATCATCGCGAACTACTTCGTTGCTTATCAGTCGATTA
>CAYWOZ010000217.1:0-5797 GCA_964458675.1 uncultured Saprospiraceae bacterium | reverse complement strand
ATAATATATTTTTTTCACATATTATAATAATTTGTCATGCGTCTGCCCTGGGGGAGCTCCCATATTATTCCTCTACAAACTCATCTTTAACAATGCTCGTTCTGCCAGCTCAATACGCTCAGGCTTACCCACATCAAACCACACATCCTCTTCGTGAGGAAAGGCGTATACATTTTGCCCTTTTGCGGCTTCGAGATAAGTATCAATAATAGAAAATGAATCTTCTTCCGGGAAAAAATCGAAGAGTTCTTTATTTACAATATGTACTCCACTAAAACCATAGTTGGCGACCATAAGAGTAGAGATTCGACTCAACTTGGTTTCTCCTTCAACTATATTCGTCCAACCTGTAAGTTGCATGGTCTCCTCCTCAAACATAAGATAACGAGAAGTCTTGCGCGTACGCACTGCAAGCGTAGCTACACGCTGGCTTTCATGATGCACAGCTATCATCGCTACCAAATCCAAGTCAGTGATAATATCCACATTATGAATCAATAAAGGCTCAGATATATCAATGAGTGAGAGCGCGTTTTTGACCGCACCTCCCGTATTGAGTAACTCCTTGGACTCGTCAGAGATATGAATATCGAGACCAAAGTTGTCCTGCCCCTTTAGGTAATCTTTGATTTGATCTGCATAGTGATGCACATTGACCACAACCTTTGTGAAGCCTGCTTTCTTCAGCTTTTCTAAATTCCAAGCAATCAATGGTTTATCATTGACTAGGACCAAAGCCTTAGGTTTGTCTTGGGTGAGATGCTTCATCCTGGTACCAAGACCCGCACATAAAAGTAGAGCTTGCATATTTCTTTATTTTTTAAACCGTTATATTCGTAATACATTAAAAAGAAGAATACCAAGTATAGCATAATTAATCCTTCATTTGTGTATCTGTTAATTCGTTTAATTGTTTATAAACACATCAACAAATAAACGATTAAACAAGACAATTTTTACCTTACTTTTGCATCAATGATACAAAACTTTTTAGCAAGAATCTTATTTATGCCCTTTTCCATCTTATATGGATTGGGAGTGGAGATTCGAAATTTCTTATACAAGAAAAAAGTACTTAAAGGCGTATCATTTGACTTACCGATTATATCGGTTGGCAACCTTGCTGTAGGAGGTGCAGGAAAAACACCTCATACCGAATACCTTATCAGGTTACTCAAGCCATATATCGATATTGCTACCGTTAGCCGCGGATACAAGCGTAAGACAAAAGGCTATCTCGAAGTGCAGGCAGGACACAATGCTGAACAAGTAGGAGATGAGCCGCTACAATACAAACGAAAGTATCGAGACATTCTAGTAAGCGTAGTAGAGAACAGAACCTTTGCCATCCCAAAACTAATGATGGCCAATCCTAATCTGAAAGCGGTCTTACTCGATGATGCTTATCAGCACCTAGCTATACGACCAGGGCTAAACATACTCTTGACTGAGCATGACTATTTATTTACAAGGGATTTCTTACTTCCTGTAGGTAGACTAAGGGAATGGAAGTCTGGATACAAGCGAGCCAATATAATTATAGTGTCCAAGTGCCCTCCTGTACTTTCTCTAGAAGCAAAGGAAAATATCACCAAAGAGATAGCCCCTTTGCCTTTTCAGAAGTTGTTCTTTTCTTACTACGAGTATGCCCATCCATACTTTTTATTCAATGGTGCCAATCGCATCAAACTGACTGAAGACATGGACGTGCTACTCATCTGCGCTATCGCCAAGACAGATTATCTCACCACCTATTTAGAAAGCAAAGTGGGATTTCTCAAGTCATTGGAATACGAAGATCATAAATACTTCTCCGAATTTGACATAACAAACCTTCTTCGACATTATGAGGCCATGGAAGGCAAAAACAAAATCATCTTGACTACCGAAAAAGACGCCATGAGACTAGAACTGCACCGCAAGTTTTTGATTGACAATAAAATGTCCATCTTTGTACTGCCTATACAGGTCGCCTTTCACTTTGATGAAGGCAAAAAATTTGATGCAGAAATAAAACAATTTTTACTAGACTTTAAAGTGTGAAGTTTAAAATCAGCCTAATCCTTCGGGTAATATATTTAGCAGTAAAAGGAACCGTGTGGTTAACCTTTGGCATATTCTACAAGAAACAAACCCGTATCAACGCACACCATTTCGAAACACCTGCTCCAGCCATCATAGTAGGTAACCACCCCAACACACTAGTTGATGTACTGATTGCTGCTAAAGAAAAAAAAGCTTACGTCTACTTCCTCGCCAATGCAAGCTTGTTTAAACACCCCGTTTCCAATTGGATTTTGAGCAGCCTCTATGGTATCAAAGTAGAACGCCCTAAGGATGTGGAAGGCAGACGGATTGATAATACAGAAAGCTTCAAACAAAGCGCTGATTTTCTTTCTCGCATGGGCACGTTGTTTATAGCTGCGGAAGGATCATCAAAACTAGAGCGGCGTTTGCGTAAAATCAAAACGGGTACTGCACGCATCGCCTTAGATACCGCTCAAAGAAATGAATGGAAAATACCTTTGAAAATTCTTACCGTAGGGCTTACCTATGAAAAACCGAAACTCGCAGGTTACGATCTGCTGTACAACTTTGGTGAACCCATAGACATCATGGACTACAAAGAAATCTATGAAACCGACTCTGTCAAAGGTGTCAAAAAACTAACCAGAGATATCCAAACAAAAATGCAATCCCTCCTACTCCATACGGATCCAGTGGATGATGATATAGACAAAACGGTACAAATATTAGAGCATATCCACAAAAACGAATTTGGCAACGGCCACGCTAACCAATTTCCTATATCCAAAAAATGGATTGAGCGCTTAGTAGATATGAAAACAAATAATAGATCAGAATATGACTCTATTTACAAACAAGTTCACGACTATTGCGACCTACTAAAAGAACATGGAATTGCAGATAAAGCGATGCAAGAAAAAGGAAACTTATTTGTGCAAGCCATACTTAGGTTGTTTGGATTTCTACCTGCCGTATGGGGTTGGCTTCATAATATTATAGCTTATTATCTCCCCGACTTTGTCATTCGCAAAACAGGAATGTATCATGGCTACACCTCTAGCATCAAACTCCTAATGACCGTATTCCTATTTCCATGGGTATATTGGCTACAATACAAATTGGTTAGAATGTTTGACCTAGGCAGTTGGATACCGCTTATATATATAGTCTCTACTATTATGCTTGGCTTTTATGCCCTATGGTACTTCCGTACACATAAAAACTTACTTGGGAGGTGGAAGCTTTATAGATTGAAAAGCAACAATTTTACACTTTATAAGGAGATTAAAAACCAGCGTTTGACTATTGTAGACAAAGTTTTCAAGCAATTAACAATATAAATACGTGCTCGCCAAGCTACTCATAATCGGATTTAGCGCTTGTACAATTGTACAATTGGCCTATTGGTGGGGATTATTCTCAAAACTTGCATTTTACAAAAGTAGTCCTGAGAACAATGGAAACGCAGCAAAATCAGGTGAAACAGAGCAAAAACCGGTCTCCATTATCATCTGTGCACGCAATGAAGCCGAAAATCTCGCCAAATTCCTTCCCCGTATTCTAAGCCAAAACTACCGTTTATATGAAGTAATAGTAGTCAACGATAACTCAGATGACACAACTGGGGAAGTACTCATACAACATACTATAAATTGTCCCTATCTTCGCATTATCGATATTCATAATAAGTATGATATTGATAGTCAGGTTGGAAAGAAGAAAGTTTTAGCAGAAGGAATCGACGCAGCCAGGCACAATGTTCTTTTACTTACGGATGCAGATTGCGAAGTCGCCAGTAAAGACTGGCTCAGAAAAATGCAAGGATCAATGCAAGGAGACAAACAAATAGTACTAGGTTACTCCCCTTACATTAGATATCCTGGATGTCTTAATCTATTCATTAGATTCGAGACCGTTTACACAGCTGTACAGTATTTTTCATTCGCACTAGCTAAAATGCCCTATATGGGTGTTGGCCGAAATCTCGCATACCAGAAGCACTTGTTCGAACTAGCAGGTGGCTTCAAAGATCACGAACATATTGCCTCAGGCGACGACGATTTATTTATCAATCAAGTGAGTACGCAGAAGAACGTAACCATAAACATTGATTCTGATTCCTTTGTATTTTCTGAGCCTAAGCGAAGTTGGAAAGCCTACTTCCGCCAAAAAGCTCGCCACATGACAACCGGTAGGGAGTACCAAAAAAAGCATATTATTTTGCTCGGACTACTTTCAGCCACACACTTTGGACACTATTTTTTAGGAGGACTAGTACTGATGACGCAGTACAGCGTAAATGTTGTTATCATTTTGTATTTACTCAGAATGATTTCTTTGATAATCTTATATGGCAAAATTCTCAAAAAATTGAGAGACCCATCTATGCTTATTTGGATTCCAATATTGGATGCAGCTTTTATTCTTTACTACGTAGTATTCGCACCTTTTTTAATGACAGGAAAACGAAATCAATGGACGTAAAAGCAGTTAAATCGAGCAAGAAGACACCCACTCAACCAGAAGAAAATAACCTATCCGCACGAGGTAAAGAAGATTACTCATTCGTACTCAAGGCCATCGACGGTGACCAGAAAGCGTATGCAACGCTGATGGACAGATACAGAAATTCAGTGTACCACATGATGTACAAGATGGTCGGAAATCGAGAAGATTCAGATGATCTTACCTTGGAAGCCTTTGGTAAAGCATTCAACAAGCTACCATCATATGCCCCTAGATACGCATTCAGTACTTGGTTATTCAAGATTGCTATCAACAACTGTATTGATCACATCAGAAAGAAGCGTCTTAAGTTTCTATCTATCGATGATCCGATTGAGCATAATAGTGTAAACGACTTTTCAAATAACCTTAAGGCCAATATCCTTGACCCAGAGGATACTTTGATTAGAAGACAACGTGTGAAGCTAATGCGTGACGTGCTCGGTGAATTAAGCCTTAAGTACCGTCTGATGATTGAGCTTAGATTTTTTGAAGAGCTTAGTTATGACGAGATAGCCAAAGAGTTGGACATTCCATTGGGAACTGTCAAAGCACAACTCTTCCGTGCAAAAGAAATTTTGTATAACATATTACAGAAGCCAGGCGCAGCTGCTTACTTAGATACGACGAGCAGATATGACAGCAAGCGTAGAGCTAAAAAGAAAGTAAATTCCGAATTGATGACCGCAAAGGCATCTTAAAAACCACACGGCATCTGATGCCATGAATACTCTACACTAAAAGCGACTTGGAATTTTCTGAGTCGCTTTTTTTATTTTGAATCTTCAGTCCACATCATTTCCAATACAATACTTGTCAGACATATTTTTGATGAGGATTTGGGCATGCCTCCTAGCCTGCCCAGCTGCCTACGCAGACGGAGTCGGGTCGTACAGTAGTCCGCGTTCGCTCCCGTCCTGCGGCGAATAATACCATTTCTGTTATTATATTTCGCGTAAGTTTTTGAATGTAATTTTTCAAGGTCAAGGCGAAAAACGCAATGATAGCCTTAGCTATTATG
Organism: uncultured Saprospiraceae bacterium; assembly: GCA_964458675.1. Lineage (GTDB taxonomy): Bacteria > Bacteroidota > Bacteroidia > Chitinophagales > Saprospiraceae > JALZVN01. The sequence continues at coordinate 243 of CAYWOZ010000217.1, read as the reverse complement.
AGTATTTTCAACGCAGAAATTGGGAAATTCCATCAAAAAATTAGTGACATTATAAAACAGAAATGGTATAAGCCTTGGACTGCTTCCCTACAGCGCGCCTATCAATCGCTCCTACGGTCGCATACTTCCCACCCCTCATGCAAAAAAAAATTCCGTAAATACAGCAATTCAAGTAACTTTAGCGTTATTATATAGTGGTGTCCGCTTAAAATTCAAATTAGGCAAAAAAAGTATGTCTAAGCC
>CAYWOZ010000216.1:0-5804 GCA_964458675.1 uncultured Saprospiraceae bacterium | reverse complement strand
TACTAGCTGTTTTTACTCCATTCTTGATATATTGCGCAGTGAATACTTTTTAATCTTTTAGTACGCAATAGATATAGACCTAACTCCTAATGCTTAGGAGTTTTTTCACTTTTACATTTTACATTTAATATTTTTCTGTTTTACATTTAGTTCCTATTCCGTGTCAGGGATAGGAATGCTTGCCAGGGTCCCCTTTTTGTGAGACTGGATGCGACCCTTAGGGAGCAGACGCCGACCTTTTCGTCGGTGGCCGTAGCGTAAGCGAAGTCATGCAAAGCCCGGCCCCAGATGCTTGTAAGGGTGCGATGCATCGCACCCTTACAAGCATCTGGGGAGACACCCAAATAATCATTATGCATATTAATACCCTATACCATATATGCCGTACATAGAAATATTGTTATCTTCGCGGCATGAATGAAAGGGTAATAATTTTGGATTTTGGATCGCAGTATACTCAACTTATTGCGCGCAGAGTCAGAGAGTTAAATATAAGAAGTGAGGTATATCCTTATAATAAGTATCCGGTCGAAAATCAAGATGATATCCAAGCTGTGATTTTATCTGGAAGTCCTTTTTCTGTTTTAGAGCCAGACGCGCTACCTGTTGACTTAGAACCATTTTTAGGAAAAAAGCCAGTACTGGGTATATGTTATGGTGCCCAATATCTGGCGCATACTTTAGGGGGGCAAGTCAAGCGTTCAGAGAAGAGAGAATATGGAAAGGCGAATCTGGCGAGCTTCGCTTTGGCGGAGGATCCCTTTGTAAAAGATGTTGATGCGGGTTCACAGGTTTGGATGTCGCACGGTGATACCATATTTGATTTGCCTGATACATTCGAAGTCTTGGCTAGCACGAAAGATGTACACGTGGCCGCGTATAAAGCGAAAGCAGAAAGCTATGCTGCACCTGTATATGGCATTCAGTTTCATCCTGAAGTTACTCACTCATTGCATGGAAAGCAAATGCTAGAAAATTTTCTTATCAATATTGCAGGATGTGCACGCAACTGGACGGCCGCTTCTTTTATCGAAAGTACGGTTGCAGAGATTAAGCAAAAAGTAGGGAAGGATGAGGTGCTCATGGCGCTTAGTGGTGGGGTAGATTCGACAGTAGCTGCGATGCTAATACATCGTGCGATTGGAGATCAACTCTCTTGCTTTTTTGTAGATAATGGATTGCTTCGAAAAAATGAATTTGAAGAAGTCTTGGCTTCTTATCAGGATATGCAGCTTAAGATTGAAGGAGTAGATTCTAAAAAAGAATTCTATACTGCCCTTGCAGATGTAGTTGATCCAGAAGAAAAAAGAAAGGCGATTGGTAAAACGTTTATCGATGTTTTTGATAGTGTGTCTAAAGATAATGCACAAGTAAAATGGCTAGGACAAGGAACGATATATCCCGATGTGATAGAGTCAATTAGCGTATCTGGTCCAGCAGTTACTATAAAGTCGCATCACAATGTGGGCGGCCTACCAGATTACATGAAGTTAGACCTAGTAGAGCCATTGAGAATGCTATTTAAGGATGAAGTGAGAACGGTGGGACGAGAATTAGGTATCAAATCTAGCATCATAGATAGGCATCCATTTCCTGGACCAGGACTAGGCATAAGAATATTAGGAGATGTTACTCCTGAAAAGGTAGCTATCCTGCAAGAAGCGGATCGTATATACATAGATAAGCTTAAAGAGCATGGCTGGTATACTAAGATTTGGCAAGCAGGGGCAGTTTTATTACCTGTATTCTCCGTTGGAGTTATGGGAGATGAACGCAGCTATGAACAGGTGGTGGCCCTTCGAGCCGTTAATTCTAGCGATGGGATGACTGCGGAATGGAGCAAGATACCTTATGAATTACTTGCGGAAATATCGACCAATATAATTAATAACGTAAAAGGAATAAATAGAGTAGTTTATGATATCAGTACTAAACCACCTTCGACCATTGAGTGGGAGTAAGCTTTTTCTTTGCTGCTTCTTTCTTCCGATTTTGTTTGCTTGTGGCGGCGCCAAAAAAGCCATAAAGCAACCTACCATACCGCAGGTATCTCAACAAGATGCTAGGAATGAAGTCGATACTATCGCTTGGGTAGAAGATACAAGTGCGCCTGATCCTATCCTGTCAAATGAAATAGAAAAGGATGATAACTCTAAAGATATTGTAGATGATGGTATGAGTGTTCCAAACTCTGAGAAATTAGATTCCTATAACATCTCTGTTTTGTTTCCTTTTTATAGCGATGCCTATAACCCAGAAAATGATCGTTCGCGAAAAAAATCCCAACGTGCCGTTCAATTGTATGGCGGAATGCAGCTTGCAATTTCGAAGTTAGAGAAGGAAGGAGTGAGTATGAATATTAGCGTGTATGATACTAAAGGGAAGACATCGGTAACCAACGAATTGTTGCGCCGTGGGGATGTTTATAGTTCTGATGTGATCTTCGGACCATTTCGTTCGGATAATTTGAAAATAGGAGCTTCTATTGCGCAGCAAATCAAGAGGCCTTTTATTTCTCCCATGAATCCTTCTAGTAAAATCACAACTGACAATCCATTTTTTATTCAAGTTAAACCAGGATTAGAAGCTCATTGCCAAGCTATTACGGCGCATGTTCTAGAGAATTATACACCAGAGCAAGTAGTTTTAGTGGCGAGAGATAAGGTAGGGGAGAAAGAGCGATTGCAGTTTTTTCAGTCTGCTCTAGCTATGAGTGGTAAGGGAGCAAAGGGAGAAAAGTTTAGAGAATATCTGGTGACGGACTACGGAAACGAATTTGAGAACATGGACTTTTTGAATTATATGCGCGAAGGCGTACCAAATGTATTTGTAGTTCCCTCTTGGTCAAGCGAATCTTTTATTAATAATGTTTTGAGAAAAATTAGATTGGTTAAGTTAGAGAACGAAGTGGTGGTTTATGGAATGCCGCAATGGAAAAATTATGAGCGAATTAGTTTTGACTACTACGATGTTTTAAATGTGCATATAAGTAGCGATAATCAATTGGACAAAACAAAAGACAATATTAAAAATTTTGCAAGAGCTTATTTTAACCGCTTTGGTGAGATGCCAAATGAGGATGCTTACTATGGATACGACATGACTTTGTATATGGGTAAAATGTTGATCAAGCATGGGTCCCAATTTCAGACTCAGATTGATGCTGAGCCATTCATGGGGCTGTCTACTGGTTTTGATTTTGAGTCTGTTTATGACATTTCTGATGAGAGTTTTGAAACGGCCAAGATTAAGTATATTGAGAATAAGCATGTAGATATTTTGCACTTCAAGGAATTTAGATTTCAGTTGGCGGAGAAGAAGATGTAGGATATATTTTTGGGGCCATCTCATGACTTTTGCCTCGCAAAACCAGCGCAATGCCCCCGCGCGAGACGCGATGAATCGCGTCTCTACTGCCATACGCACCATCAAGCCCACGCCCACCCGCGTCATGAGACCTGGCTATTCGTGACATGGTCCTGCGCCTGCAAGACAACGAAGCTCGGCTTCAAGGCTTGGACTGCTTCCTGTCGGTCACATCACTACTATCCATTGTCCGAGGATTTTATCCTATTTTTTAGGGGGTTGCTCTGATAATTTGACGTGTCTTATTACATAATTTTGACATATGATTCATTGTGGATAAATTATAAGAAAATATATGTGTCTAATTAAGGAATAAGCCTTAGAAAATGTATTTTTGCAGGCTATGAGATTGAAAAGCCTAAGGATAAAGGGGTTCAAAAGTTTTGCTAATGATACGGTTATAAACTTCAATGAAAATGTCATTGGAATCGTAGGGCCGAATGGTTCTGGTAAGTCAAATGTCATTGATGCTATCAGATGGGTGCTAGGAGAGCAAAAGAGTAAAGAACTGAGACTAGACAAGATGACCAGTGTTATCTTCAATGGTACCAAGAAAAAGAAATCCTCCGGCATAGCGGAAGTAGCCCTTACTTTCGATAATACAAAAAACCTACTTCCTACTGAATACAACACCGTAACTATATCTCGTACGCTTTACAAATCTGGTGAAAGTGAATACCGACTCAATGATGTAAAGTGTAGACTCAAGGATATTGCTTCTCTCTTTTTAGATACAGGAATCGGTTCTAATAGTTATGCCATTATAGAATTGAAAATGGTGGACAGTATCCTGATGGATACCAATAATGCAAGACGTAAAATGTTTGAGCAGGCTTCAGGCATTTCGAAGTACAAAAAACGTAAGCATGAAACGCTTAATAAACTAGATAGTACGAAAGGAGATTTGGATAGGGTAGAAGATTTACTTTTTGAAATCGAAGGAAATCTAAAGTCATTAGAAAAACAAGCTAAGAGAACCGAAAAGTACTTTGCTCTAAAGGAGAAATACAAATTGGAAAGTATATCTCTAGCAAAGTATAAGCTATCCTCATTTGAAACTAGGTTGGCTGACTTCTCTACTAAAATATTAGATGAAGAAACTAAGGTTACTGATTTTACTGCAAAGAAATTAACGCTTGAAAGTGAACTTCAAAATATTAAGACAGATATATTAGAAAGCGAACAATTACTTTCTGGAAAACAGCAAGAGTTCAACGAGTTAGTGAAGTCTACTGATGATAAAGAAAACAATCTGAAGATCATTGAACAGAAGCTTCAATATCTACGAAATGATCAAAGCAAATTGGAAACGAATGTTCAATCTGCTACGACGAAGATTAACGAATTCAAAACAAGAGCGGAAGACTATAGAAAGCAATTGGCAGCGGTTAGTGATGAAAAAACGAGCCTTGAAAACATATACCAATCAGAAAAAGATAAGCTAGATAAGATAAAGAATAATCACGAAGAGGTTAAGAAGGAACTAGATGAAATCTTGGGTCGTCAAAAGGTTTTCCAAGATAAGATCATAAGCTTTGAAAGAGATAAAGCAATTCTGTTGAGTCAGAATACGCAACTGGAACAGGAAGGAGGCAAGCTAAAAGAAAACGTAAGCCTTGCGAATAATAGAATTACGCAGTTTAAAACGGAGCTGGAAGCTACGGAGGCAGAATTCAAAGAAAAGTCTTCTAGCCTAAGCGCTATAGAGCAAAAGTTCATATCGCTTACAGAACAAAAGACAGAGAAAGACGCTGAGAAAGAACGACTAAGTGGAGAACTAAGTGGTTTGAATCGTACGCTTGATGCTAAGCAAAATGAGTACAATTTGGTCAAGAGTTTAGTCGAGAAGATGGAAGGCTTCGCCGACTCTGTGAAGTTTTTGAGCAGTAAGTCTAATTGGAAAGTAGCTGCTCCTTTACTTACAGATTTGATATACTGTAAAGATGAATACAAAGTAGCCATTGAGAATTACCTAGATAGATATCTTCAATACTTTGTAGTAGACAACTTTGAAGAAGCGACTGATGCCGTCAAGCTCTTAGCAAAGTCTCAGAAAGGAAGAGCCAATTTCTTTATTCTGGATGCTATCGCCACTTCTAATAACGTTACTAAGCCAAGTTCAATTGGAATGCCTGCTATAGAGGTAGTGGAGTATGATAAGAAATATGCTAAGTTGTTTGAGTATCTCTTAGGCAATGTGTTTTTGACTACTGAGGCTACTCCAAATGATACAGCAAAGCTGGAATCAGATCAGGTTTTATTGAGTGTCACAGGAAATTATTCTCAAGAGAAATATAGCCTCACAGGTGGTTCACTAGGCCTTTTCGAAGGAAAACGAATGGGACGTAAGATGAACCTAGAAAAGCTGCAGGTTCAAATTGCAGAATTGGAAGTTAAGATAGCAGATTTAGATAAATTGGCTACTTCAAACAATGCTG
>CAYWOZ010000215.1:1658-5851 GCA_964458675.1 uncultured Saprospiraceae bacterium | reverse complement strand
TAAATACCCCAACAAATTTCATTGATATCCGCATCTTCAATATGCTCAACATCTCTATCCAAAAAGTGCTTCGCAGTCTCGTGTGTTCTTTTTAGTGCAGATGTATACACCAAATCAAAATCAATATGCTTATACCCTTCAAACAAAGCAGTAGCCTGCGCCCTCCCCGTATCATTCAAAGAAGAATCAACACCAGACCCTTGCACAATATGTTGTTTATTGTACTCTGTCTCTCCATGCCGTACGATGTATATTTCTTTTTTCATTTGAAGTTTATGATTCTAAACAAAATCTAAATATTTTATGATCTGGGCTTTTCTATTTGAGAACGCGTTAGGTATTAGGCGCTAGGTATCAGGAAAAAAGAAATTTGAAAATTTTCGCTTTTTAGATTTTTTGTTTTTCTCACACCTCTTTGTTTTTAATCATATTTTGTTAAAACATAAGGCCAAATATTTTTATTTTTTTGTTAACTCCTAAAGCCTAAAGCCTAACACCTATTTAACTACTGGTAGTGACAAATACCCCTTATACTTCGTATCTTCTTCAAACTCTACTTCAGAATAATCTTGCACAATATTATACAAAGTATCTCTTTCTATCGGATGCTTTCCTACACGCTTTATCAAATTGACGAGGTCATATGTAGACATCGCAGGCGTCTGTTCTTCAGAGCCACTCATACTGTATATTTTGGTCGTATCATCGATAGTACCGTCTATATCATCTACCCCATAAGCCAAACTCAATTGAGCAGTTTGCCTGCTGATCATCGGCCAGTAGGCTTTTACATGATCGAAGTTGTCTAGGTAGATTCTTCCAACTGCATAATTTCTCAAATCATCCAATATGTTAACTTCCTCTAAATGGGACAATTGATTGTCTTTATTTCTAAACTTGAGAGGAATGAAAGTCTGAAAGCCACCCGTCTTATCTTGCAGATCCCGTAGCTTTTGCATATGATCTATGCGGTGCTCCATTTTTTCGATATGCCCATAAAGCATAGTAGCATTCGAACGCTTTCCTAGTTCATGCCATATCTCATGGATGCGCAACCATTCTTCACCAGTACACTTACCACCAGCGATTTCATCTCTAATGTCCTTATGAAAAATTTCTGCACCACCTCCAGGCATACTATCTAGACCCGCTTCTAGCATCAGCTTCATACCCTCTTCATAGCTCACTTTAGCCTTCTTAAATATATAGTGATATTCTACCGGCGTCAATGCCTTGATATGCAAGTCTGGTCGATGAGCTCTGATTTCAGAAAACAATTTTTGATAAAAAGCTATATCATATTGTGGCAAAACACCCCCTACGATGTGAACCTCAGTCACAGGTTCATCATCATATTTTTTTATCATGTCCATGATTTCCTCATGGCTGTATTCCCAACCCTGATCTCGTTTTTTAATCAATCGAGAATACGAACAAAAAGTACAAGTATATAGACAAACGTTGGTAGGCTCGATGTGAAAATTACGATTAAAGTAAGTCTTAGTACCATGCTTTTTTTCACGCACATAGTTGGCGAGAACACCTACTTCTGACAAGTCTGCCTCATTGTATAAGTACATACCTTCTTCATCACTGATTCTTTCTCCAGCGTGCACCTTATCTATGATTTTGTGCATCATTTCATCTATGGTATGCGCTTTTAAGTAGTCCATTCTAAGCATTTAGTTATCTAACACAAATTTAAACTTTCAGTTTTAATTGAAACCAAATTTTTTCATGATTTTCATAGCTTTTCTCGTATTCTCAATATTATCAAAGCTATTTTCCAAAACCTCTTTTCTTTCGGCAATCCCATCCGACGTAAACGCCTCATTTTTAACACTTTCTATAAGCTGCTTAATTTCAGTCATATTACGACCAATTCGGCACAAAGTAGCCAATTCTGGAGCATTTGACACCATAGCTTCATTTACAATGCAATGCCTCCCTATATGCAGCGCATGAAGCAGCTTGAGCTTGATTCCACTATCTTGATGGGTGTACAAGATATTCGCCTGAGCGTTTTGGATCAATGCTTTAAGTGCTTTTTGACTTAAGTTCTTTTGTATAGACACATTGGGGTATTTCGCGACGCCTTGCTCTAATTCTGCATCTGGATTTAAACCAGCGATGACAAACTTATGCTCCGTATTTCCAAAAACTTCAGCGGCTAGCAACAAGGCTGCTTTTTTATTGTCCTCTACGCTCAACTTTCCATGAAATAAAAAGTATTCCCCCTTCCCAACTTTTATATCCAAGGATTCTCCATGAGCTGCAGGCAGATAAAAACTATGTTTATAATTTGAGCCGTAGAAAGCTTGATCTTTTTCAGAAATAGTAAATAGAACATCCACTTTTTCCAAAATTCTATCTTCATATTTTTTGAGCCTTCTAGATTCTTGATTGTAATAGAAACGCTTCCAAATATTCTCCCCCAAATCCACTAGGCCTTTATAATATTGCCACTCTATATTGTGCATCCGAAGCGCCTTCATTCTATGCTTCAAGTCAGGATGGTCTATCCAAGCAGTAGTATGGATACCCTCAAAAAATATGGGGTAATCATCTTTAGTCAAACGATTGAGTAGCTTATTAGATTTACGAGAATTGACAATGTAAGGTCGAGGTGAAATGGACGCTCGCCAGCCCGTGTCCCGCTCATAATAATGCACCTCTTCACACACCGATTCCAGCTGCGCTTGCTCTTTCCGATCTCCATATCTGTAGACATGCAAGATGACTTTCACCCCTATTGCCTTCCAGGCTAAGAGTTGATGATATACCACAATCACACCACCATAATTGGCAGGATACGGAACATCAAAAGACACCACATGCAGCTTATTCATTCGCCTCAATATAGGGATTTATACGATTTAATTTAACAGCTATTCTTTGGCGCCCTGGGCAGGCTATCCGCTTTATTTCAGTGACTATATGTGGGTTCAGCCATCTATATCTGAGGGGCTCTTCCTATCGTCGGAGCCCCACAGATATAGGCTTCACTCCACATATAGTCACTTGCATGCTCGCTCCTATCCTTGGGCGAAAAAAAGAAATCAAAACCTCAATCGGAAATATAATTTCTCCATGCTAATTCTTTATGTGCTGACAATAACATCTCACGTGGAATAGATCTAGCCCACTTGGTCAGCTCATCTACTTCATTATAAAAATTGCTTTGCGGCGAATAACCTAATTCCTTTTTTATTTTTCCAATATCAATAATACTTGGCTTAGTAATGTAATCAAAAGCTTGCATGCTTAAAGGGAATGGTTTGCCGAACAAGGAGCTTACCCTTATGATGCTCTTGACTAAAGATATAGGTACTGCATTTACCTTTACTTGCTTATTAAAATAACCTTCCGCTACTTTTTGAAACACATCTGCTATCAGATAAGATTCCTCATCCGCCACATTGAAAGTGTTAAAACCTCTTAGCTTTGAAGTAATACATAAATCAACAGCGTGTATAAAATTACTAATATGCGTCATGCTTAGCTTCACCATACCCCCACCTGGCAATCTAATCGTACCCCTTTTCCCTTGATTTAATATTCGGGGAAGAAGGACTCTATCATTGGTCCCATAGACTCCTCTGGGTCTAAGGTTAAAGACAGTCTGCTCCGGAGTACGATTTTCTTTAATCCAATTCTCAGCCTCGTATTTAGACTTACCATATAAGGATGGAAAGTTATTTTCGTCTACATCTTCTTCATTAATGGATTTAGATAGTAAAGGATAAACAGAAGCAGAAGAAATATTAATCGATCGCTTTGCATCGACTGCTTGAAACAAATTTATAGTCGTCTGAACATTATTTTGATAGAAGGTATCCCAATCGCCAACATCGCTCGCATAACCTGCGCAATGTATACATAGGTCAACTTGGATGTAAGGTACTTCTTTGAGTAAATCTACCGATTGATATGTTCCAAAATTCTCGAGACCATTTGGAGGCAATGTTGGTCTTGACCACGCTTTAAGTTCATGCCCACTTCTAGAAAAGTGTCTGAGCAAGTGCGCCCCAATAAAACCAGTTGTTCCAGTAATAAGAATTTTCATAATATTAGATATCAAACGATTTATGAAGGTAGTATTATAATTATGAGTCCAATCCGAAAACTGACGAATTCTACAAAATGAATTATTTTGGATGAGATTTTTGATTTTTTAAATTCGGTGATGCCTG
>CAYWOZ010000215.1:0-1558 GCA_964458675.1 uncultured Saprospiraceae bacterium | reverse complement strand
GGCTTTGCGAGCAAGCAGGTCAAGCACCCAAAAAATCAAAAAAATGAACTTACAATGAGTTGAACAATTCAATAAACTGGCTATCTAAACGCTTGAATAGCAATAAAATTAGATATTATAAAAATTTATAGTATGTTTTTTACTTTGGTTCAGAAATATAAACGTTAAATCACTGATTATCAACAACTTTATAGTATAGCGTTTTTTGTAAAGTGTACATATTTCAATCAATAACTTACTGTGATTTAGGGTTTTCAAAAAAATTACAGAACCAATCACTTATATATATAAAATTTATTTAATACATTTATGCTTTCTTAAAATAGGTCGTGTCGAGTCGGCCTTGAAAAATCATATTATGACACTTAGCAGAAGAATACTTAGTATTTTAGCACTAAGCCTATTCACTATAGGTTTATTTGCACAAGAAACTGGAAAAGCAGACGTCTTTTCTGATGAATTCCAAGGAAGCTGGACAGCCAGCAAAACTACTTACAACAAGGATGAATTTGTGGCAGCACATAAATCTTACGAGTTCGGGACTATCCTGAAAGTAATGGTTGCTGGTCAAGACAAAGCCATCAATGTACGCGTGGTAGATCGTGGACCTTTTAAGCATGGTTATGTCGTGACATTATCTCGTGCTGCAGCTACTGAATTAGGTATAAAAAATGACGATGACAGAGATGTAGTAATCATGGTGGCAAGAGAACAAGGCTTAGCTACTGTTGCACCTTCTACTACACCCGTTGCACAACCTACTACAACAATTTCAAATCCAACGCCATCAACAACAACTGTCATAAGCACAGCACCAGAATCAAAAGTGGTATACACTGCACCTACTACTACAGTAATCAGACCTACTCAAGAGTTTGTAACAAAAGGGAATGAAACTACTAATATAGAAACTGGAACAAACACTGTAGTTACTGCACCAGTAGTTACCACAACGACTACAAGAATTTCTACTAACGTAGCTTTACCTTCAGCGCATATGGGCTTTGGATTGCAAGTAGGTTCGTTTTTGGACTACAATAATGCAATGATTGAAAGAAACAACTTACAGAATAAGAACATCAACAATCTTGTATTAAACACAGTGGTTAATAGCGCTGGAAAAACAGTGTATAAATTAATCATTGGCCCATTCTCAGACAGAATGGATGTGGAACAATATAAGGCTATTAATCCAAGTGGATACAATGCGCAAGCATTTATTGTGGATCTAAGTAAAATGAAATAGAAGTACCTCAAGAAATTTGCGTTGCGGTGTTTCCCAAAAACCTACGCAGCGATTGGAGATTTCATACTTGTTTAATTTTCGCAAAAGCTCGATCAGCATATTTTGGTCGAGCTTTTTTTATGGTATAATCAATGGAAAGTGGTTTGGTTCTGGCACATAAAAAAAGTCTAAGCCAATGACGACTCAGACTTTTTTTCAATTAAGCAAAAGCTTTTATGAGTTATACGCTAGGAATCTTTAATTCTTGTCCTGGAAAAATCTTATTGGGATCATCAAGGATATCTTGATTCGCTGCGAATATTTCTTTGTACT
>CAYWOZ010000214.1:0-5945 GCA_964458675.1 uncultured Saprospiraceae bacterium | reverse complement strand
GGTGGTCTATCGATTACCGTAGAAAGGGCAGCATGATACTCCAGGAAAAGCATTCTCTTTTTGTCCCTAAATAGTAAAACGTGGAAAGTAGATTTTGATTTGAGGTTTGGACCATGCACAAGTACCAATGAATCAAGGAAAGCCAATTCTTTAAATCCGGTATCAGCAGGGTCTGAGACCACTACTCTTGGTATGTCCGCTATATCAACATCAATATATTCTTTGTCGTTTTTCTTAGCTTCAAGGAAGTTGGATTCTCCATTATAGTTGACGGCGATGTTTTCATAAGACATCCCTTTATTATCATAAAGGGTGGCATTAGTCCAATCATCAAATAGCATACTAGACCCCTTAATGTCGTTGTACCTATTTTCGTCAATCGGTTTTGGGTTTTTAAAGATAACTTCAATTTGGGCAGAAGCAAATGTGATAGGTATAAGAAAGAATAAGAATAATAGCTGTTTCATGTTATTAATTATAGAATCCTAATATACCATTATATATTTGAGCATTGTACCAGTTTTACAGTCGTTTAACTGTTTTTTAACCATTTGGGCGCCTCTATTAATGACAATTATGACCTTTATGGTTAAACCAAATTCATGAAATCCAATTATATAATCGTGTATTATGCCATCAAATTTGATACTTTTATGGGTATCTTTAGTGCCGAAATAAAATTATAATTAATAAAGTATATGGCTGAAAAAATATTGATTGTAGGAGCTGGACTGTGTGGTTCTTTGTTGGCGATACGTATGGCTCAGAAAGGCTACGATGTAGAAATGAGAGAATCGCGTTGGGATCTTCGTGCACAAGCTTTGGAAGGTGGTAGATCAATCAATCTAGCTTTATCTGACAGAGGCTTAATGGCCTTAGCAAGTGTCGGCATTGGAGACGCTATCAAGAAAGAATGCATTCCGATGCTAGGTCGTATGATCCATAGCGTAGAGGGAGATTTAAGATTTAGTAAATACAGCGGGCGTGAAGGAGAACAAATTAATTCCATTTCTAGAACAGGACTCAATGTGGCGCTTTTAGAAAAGGCGGACAGTTATGACAATTTGCATATCACCTTTGATTCTAAATGTACCCATGTCGACTTGAAAGGAGGCGCGGCCAAATTTAAGAATAAGGATGGATCTGAAGAGACTGTAAGTGCAGATGTAATCTTGGGTACGGATGGCGCGGGTTCGATAGTGCGTCGGAGCATGATGGCAAAGACTACTGATCTACTCTTCAATTATAGCCAAGAATTTTTGCGATCTGGATATAAAGAACTGCATATTCCACCAACAGAATCTGGAGCTTGGAGAATAGAAAAGAACGCTCTGCACATTTGGCCTCGTGGAAAATTTATGATGATCGCCTTGCCCAATTTAGATGGAAGCTTTACAGTGACTATGTTTCATCCGTATGAAGGAGAAGCGGGTTTCAACACTTTAAATGATTCAGAAAAGGTAAATACTTTTTTCAAGAAGTACTACCGAGACAGCATGGAACACATGCCCGATTTAGTAGAAGACTACTTTGATAATCCAGTTGGATTATTGGGCACCAATAAATGTTACCCTTGGCAAGCTTATGGAAAGGTGTGTATCCTCGGTGATGCGGCGCATGCAATGGTTCCATTTTATGGTCAAGGAATGAATGCTTCTTTTGAAGATGTAAGAGTCTTTGATGAAATCCATACGGAACATCAAGGAGACTGGGAAAAAATCTTTGCTACTTTCCAAGACGCTAGAGTAGATAATACTAATGCGATAGCAGACTTAGCGATTGATAACTTCTACGAGATGCAAGACAAGGTGGACGATATTCCATTTATTAAAAAGCGGACTTTGGAAATGCAATTAGAGCAGAACTACAAAGACTACTATTCGAAATACTCTCTAGTTACTTTTCAGCCAAATCTACCGTATCATGATGCTATGCTTCGTGGGCGAGCACAGGATAAAATGCTTCTTGATTTAGTTATTGAAACAGACCCAAAAGATTTAGTGTTAGATGAGGTGTATGAAAAATTAAAATCAATATCCATAGGATGATTATTCAAACGATTATAAATGATAAGTCTTATTCTGCAGATTTATCGAAACCAATTGATATTTCTATTGCAGTAGGTCAAGTAAAGTGTTTCTATGCGCCCGATGTAGAAATGCAGCCTTATGAAAGTGGCGATTTTATCGGAGCGGTAAACAAAGGTGCACCTATCAATTTTTTTAATGTCCACTTCAATCCTCATGGTAATGGAACACATACGGAGTGCTTAGGACATATAACTCCAGAACAAGAATCCGTAAATGAGAAATTGAAACAGTTTCACTTTCCAGCATTTTTGGTAACTGTTCCTTTGGTTAAGTTAGAAAATGGAGATCAAGTAATTACGCTGGAACAAATGGAATCCTCATTACCCATAAAAATACCTAAAGGAATCATCATCCGCACCAGTCCGAATGAGTCAGTAAAACTCACTGCGGACTATTCAGGAACCAATCCGCCCTACTTAGAAGCAAAGGCTATGAAGTTTCTAGTAGAACATGGCGTCGAGCACTTATTGATAGATACGCCATCTGTAGATAGAGAAGTCGATGAAGGCATTCTGGCTTCACACCATGTGTTTTGGGGTTTAGACTCCGATGGAACAATAAATGACGATAATCGAAATGCTTGCACGATTACTGAACTTATATTTGTACCTAATGAAATCAAAGATGGTATGTATCTATTAAATCTACAGATTGCTCCATTTACACTAGATGCTACACCAAGTAAACCTATTCTCTACGAATTAACAGCAAAATAAAATGGTAATAAAAGACAAAGCTCAGCCACTAGGTCACTATCCTCATGTAAAGCGTGTAGGCGATTTTATCTATGTTTCAGGGACCAGTAGTAGACGTCATGACAACACACATGTTGGTGCAGAGCAGGATGAAAATGGTAAATGGAATCTAGATATTAAAGCCCAAACAAAAGCGGTTATCGAGAATATAATTGGGCTGATAGGAAGCCTTGGTGCGAATAAGTCTCACTTGATTGACATGAATACTTTCTTAGTAGACATGAAGGATTTCAAGGGGTACAATGAAGTGTATGGAACTTTCTTCGATCATACTGGCCCCACAAGGACCACAGTAGCCGTGCACCAACTCCCCCATCCTAATTTGCTAATAGAGATTAAGGCAATAGCTTATATGCCATTGAATGAAAAATAGCTTTGAATATTCTTAATCGTTATGCATCTAAACTAATTTATGAATTCATAAGAATCATCTTTCTAAAGGTCAAACTGATTCTACTATCTGTAGACACCACCTTCGGAATCGAATGTTTCCATTCAGATTGGATAGATGCAGGCATACACAACAAGGAGCCTGGATTCATTACATAGTTATACATCTCTGTATGTACATCATTTCTACGGATTTGAAATATCCTAGGATCGCCAAGGCTGACGATAGCTATACCCGTATTGGGCTCTAAAAAACTTATCGTATCTCCATGCCAACCTAATCGACTGTTTCCGTTCTCATAGTAATTCAGTAAACAGTTGTTCGGCAAGAAACCAATGATAGGTTCTAGGTCAATAGCAATTTTCTCCAAAATTTCTGGCATTGGAGTCAAACTATGGCTGGTCTCAGAGTAGTTGTAAGGTTCCCCAAAACATGCTGTCTTTCGAGACTTGATGCTGCTATTCCATTCAATATTATTTAGGAGATGCTGGAATAGCATATCCGTGTCTGCAAGAAAATTGCGCACAAATTTGATTTGGGATCTTACATCTATCATAGTTTTCAAATTTTATCTCTATGCAAAGCTAATAATAATTATAGGGTCCGCACACATCTAAATTTCTCTATCTTCCAAAGCTTCTTTTGATAATTTTACTAATTTAAGGGCCAAATTTGGATACATATGAAAGAGGACGGCAAGGGCGCAAATTATAGTGATGAAATTTATTCGGCTGACAAGTTTCGAAAACTGGGGCATTCCATGATAGATATGCTTGCTGATTATTTAGAGCAAGCACAATCTGAAGCACCTGGTAAAACAATCCCCTTTATTTCACCAGATGAACAGTATCACTATTGGGCTGAGAATCTTATTAAGCAGGAATCTGTAGATGATACCCTAAAAGATATATTTAATCATTCAATCAAATTGGCGAATCCAAGGTACATTGGTCATCAGGTCTCTACCGTAGCCCCAATTACCAGTTTAGCAGGTATGCTGAGTGACTTCTTGAATAATGGAGCAGCCATCTACGAAATGGGTATGGCGGCTAATGGCATCGAGAAGGTAGTTGTTGAATTTATGAACGAGCAAATTGGCTATGGAACAACTTCCAATGGCTTACTTACAAATGGTGGTACCTTGGCAAATCTTACAGCATTGCTGACAGCCAGAACCGTTAAAGCTCCAGGAGGAATTTGGGAGAATGGACATGATGAAAGGTTAGCCCTAATGGTTTCGGAAGCTTCACACTATTGTATAGATAGAGCCGCTAGAATAATGGGGCTTGGCTCAAAAGGAATTATCAAAATTCCAATAGATGATGAATTTAAAATGAGGACAGATTTATTACCATCATATTTACAAGAAGCTAAGGCAAATGGTATGACTGTTTTTGCCATAGTAGGATGTACCTGTACCACATCAACTGGTTCCTTTGATGATTTGGAAGAAATTGGAAAATTTGCACAAGAAAATGATTTATGGTTCCACGTAGATGGTGCACACGGCGGTGCAGTATTACTGTCTGATACCTATAAACATAAAGCTGCTGGTATAGAATATAGTAACTCTATTACCATTGATTTTCACAAAATGATGTTGACTCCTGCCCTAGTTACTGGCCTTTTCTATAAGAATGGACAAGACAGCTATAAGACTTTTTCACAAAAGGCAGAATACCTTTGGGCAACAGGAGATGAACAAGAATGGTACAATTCTGGAAAAAGAACTTTTGAGTGTACAAAAAGCATGATGAGCATAAAAGTATACACACTACTCAAAGCTTATGGAAAAGACATTTTTAGAAAGAACGTTGACCACCTTTTTGCACAGTCCAGATTATTTGCTCAGCTTATCAATGGTCGAGATAACTTTGAATTGCTAATCGAACCAGAAGCCAATATTGTAAATTTCAGATATAAGCATGCACACGCTCTAAACATAGATGCTTTTACAGATAAAATCAGAGCCACTATTTTGAATGAAGGCACCTTTTATATTGTTTCCACTATGATTAATGGTATAAAGTATATGAGATGTACGGTTATGAATCCACTAACCGAAGAGAAACATTTTGTGGAGTTACTCGATTATATTGAACGCATTGGTAATGATATTATAGAAAAAGAATCGTAATGGTCTTTTTGAACAAGAAATAGTAGTAATGGTCGTTTTCAGATTAGTCTCGACATTTTCTTAGGAATCATGGTGCACGTAGTCCGATAGCAATATAATATGGAGTTTTGGTTTGCAAGGCGGGGATATTATACTAGGATGGTTCCATATGATAACAAAAGCTTCCTTACAACGTCTTCTGAAAACATAAACTGTTTTCTACCCCCTCGTATTAACCATAGTTTTCAATAATATCATAGTCTGCCTTTTTATATAGGTGTCCATAATCTAATCGCTGCAGGCTGATTGATTCCAGTCTCCTACATACATTGCTTAAAGCACATTGAGCGGCTCCAAATTTCTAGTTCTTTCAGGATAGTCATTGCACAAGCCTTACCTCTATGCTCGGGAACAACGAACATTCTTTTGACTTCCATGGTTCGTTTATCATATTGCTTAATAGCACCGCAAGCTACTGCTGCTGCGTTTATATAGCCAAGGACAACATGGTGTATACTCAATGGAAAGTGGTTTGGGACAATTTGAGCGACTTTATTTTGATCAATATCGAGGCAAAAAATCGAGGCGATGCC
>CAYWOZ010000213.1:0-5975 GCA_964458675.1 uncultured Saprospiraceae bacterium | reverse complement strand
GTATGATTAACAGGTAATCCTAGAAGGCTCGCTACTCTTTCTTGAACCTTATTTCCTTTTTCGTTGACAACATATGCATTTACCCAATCTTGAAAAGTAAGTGTTATGCTATCTTCAATAGTATAGGAATCGTCTGTAAGTCCTAGAGTGATTAATGCATTCCATGCTTTGCAAAAGCCAGATCTTCGTAAAGTACCTCTGATTAAATTTGGTGTTTCTTGTAGTCCATAAACTTCCTGGTAGTCCAATGAATCTCTATTAGGGTACATTTCAAAATCACCTAAACCCTTAATGTTAACCAAAGGGGCATCTTTAAAAAGCCTTCTGTATGGGACATAGGCGTACTTGTTTTCTACAAGATATTTAGCTGTGCTTTGACCAGCCAAAACGACATTTCTAGGATTCCAAGTGAATTTATAGTGCCATGGATTGTCATCAGAATCATCTGAGACAATGCCTCCAGTATAACTTCTAAAACTTGTTATTTTACCACCTTTGGCTTTGATTTCATTTATCTTTTCCATGGCAGACATATGGTCTATACCAGGGTCTAGTCCCATCTCTCCCATAAAAAGTATATTCTTTTCTTGGAAAGCGTCATGCAATTTCTGGATTTCATCAGAAACATAACTTGCGGTAATCATATGCTTACTAAATTCCAAACAATCATACGCAACGATATGATGCATATGTGCAGGTAGCATAGAGATAACAACATCGTGATCGGAAATTAAATTTTGCCTTAAGAAAGTATTTTGAATATCTAATTGAACAGCTTTCCCTTTACTTGAGCTACCAATTTTGGCTTGAGCTAAATTAAGGTTTGCATCCGCTACTGTAATGGCCCAAGACTTAGTTTTAGCCTCTTCTAGTAAGTAATTTATCAAGGAAGTAGCTGATCTTCCGGCTCCAATTATAAGTACCTTTTGCATACATTTTAGTTTTATATTATAATTGGTGCAGATATTGAACCAAAAACCTAATAAATACTATGTGTTTTACTAAATATTGGTAATTGGGGGATTAATGGGCTGAAAATGATAAAAGCTTAAGTTTTAAATGACTGGAATTCCCTTTTTCCAAACTTGTTTGACCTTTAGTTCTCCTTGATTATATAGTATTTCACGATAATCATGACAGGGAAAAGCAATGATATCAGCAGTCTTGTTTTTTTCAATCTTTCCTCTATCAGATAAACCTAGAGCATTTGCAGCTCGGTAGGTTATTCCAGAAAGCACTTCCGCTGTGCTCAGTTTCTGAAAGGTGCCTAGAAGGGCTGCTTGACTAAGTAGATTACCTTGAGGAGCGGAACCAGGATTCCAATCACTCGCTATAGCTAGTGAACATCCTTGGTCTAATAATTTTCGAGCGGGAGTAAAATCACAGCCAAGACCAATGCTAGCTCCAGGAAGTGCGACTGGTATGACATTACTATTTGCCAAAGCAGAGATCTCTGTTTTACCACTTGCTTCTAAATGATCAACACTAATTGCGCCTACTTGAATAGCTACCTTGCTGCCGCCAGCATTAAACTGGTCACCATGTACAGTAATTTCGTAGCCTCTAGATTTTAATTCATTAAGATAGTCTATAGATCGTGGTTCTGAAAATGCACCATCTTCAATGAAAATATCGAATCTGTTACATAGTTTTTCATCCGCAATTATCGGTTCAATATCATTAAGAATTGTATTCAAGTATTCCTCCTCTGTAATACCATGTTCTTTTGGTATAATATGGGCGGCAAGGCAAGTTGGGATCAAGTCAATAGGGTGGTTTTTATTTGCATTGTTTATAGCCCGCAGCATTTTTAGCTCTTGGGCTGCGTTTAGTCCATAGCCACTTTTGACTTCAATGGTGGTTATGCCATTGGCTAATTGCTTTTGCATTCTTGGAATCATTTGAGAAGTGAGTTCTTCTTGACTTGCGGCTCTAGTATGTTTTACAGTACTCCAAATACCTCCACCTTCTTTAGATATTTCCAGATAGGTTTTTCCATTATTTCTTGCTGCATAATCAAAGGACCTTGTACCAGCAAAACAAATATGGGTATGTGCATCTATAAAGCCTGGTAAGGCTACCATCTCGGTTTCAATAGGTTCTATAATGCTTTCGGGAAGCTTTTTTAATAAATCAGAATAGGTCCCAACTTTTAGAATTTTTTCATCTTGAACTACTATACCACCATCTTCGATGATTATGAGTTGTTCATCTTTAAGTGGACCTTTATCTGAAAGCTCCACCATAGGTAGAATCTGTTTGAAAGGGCCAAGTAGGGTAGTCGTTTTTTTATTCATGTGACCAATTATTAGGATCGTTATTGTTATTTGGAGATAGACCTAGTATGTCGCCTTTGGTGCTCACACCAAGGCCGATAACTGATCTGTTGACGTAATTAAAATAACTTGTTAGTTGATTTATTTCTAGAATTTCTCCATCTGAAAAGCCTATTTCCCTTAGAGAAATTATGTTTTCTTCCTTTAAAGTAGCAGGAGATTTTGTCAAAGTTTTAGCGTATTGAATGCCCTGTAGCCATTTTTCTTCAAGAACCGTTATAGGTTCATCTTTGTCAATTGCGCTTGTAATGGCTTCGTATTTTGTATCATCCGTTAAAAGTCTTTTTAAACCTGCGCTGTGATGATCAACACAATAGTCACATTGGTTAAGTCTGCTTACAAACACACCAAGGGTTTCTAAGTACCACTTAGGAAGTGTATTCCCAGAGTGATGCAATACTGCTTTGTACAAACCCATATGTCCAGTCAATGTATGCGGACGAAGACTGTGTAAAGATAGAACATTATCAATGTTGTTATTTGGACCCTTTACGCGATCGTAAAGTTTTTTCAAACTTCCGTCAGCCTCCGTATAGTCAATCGTTTTTATCCAACTCATTATATCTTGTTTACTAAATCGTCTAACAAATTAGTCTCTACCAAAGTTGGAAGTGTGACTTGTAGATTGGGCGTTTTTTCCATCTGACGACGAATGGCAAAAAGTGAATTTTCATTTCTTGCCCAACTTCTTCTAGCGATGCCGTTGTTTACATCATAGAATAACATTTTTTGTAAACGCGTTTTTGCCTCCGCGCTACCGTCTAATAGAAGTCCAAAACCTCCGTTCATTACTTCTCCCCATCCTACACCACCACCGTTATGTATGGATACCCATGTAGCTCCTCTAAAACTATCTCCAATTACATTGTGAATAGCCATATCTGCAGTGAATTTACTACCATCATAGATATTGCTTGTTTCTCTATAAGGCGAATCGGTACCACTAACATCATGGTGGTCTCGTCCTAAAATAACTGGACCTGAAAGCGCTCCTGATTTGATGGCTTCATTAAATGCTTGTGCAATTTTAATTCTACCTTCTGCATCTGCATACAGAATTCTTGCTCGGGATCCTACAACTAATTTGTTGGCTTTAGCGTCTTCAATCCAAGTAATATTATCCTGCATTTGCTGTTGGATTTCAGCAGGGGCTGTTTTCTTCAATTCTTTTAAAACAGAAGCAGCTATGGCATCAGTTTTGTCCAGGTCTTCGCTCTTTCCTGATGAGCAGACCCATCTGAAGGGACCAAATCCAAAATCAAAACACATTGGGCCAAGGATATCTTGTACATAGGATGGATATTTAAAGTCTACTCCATTTTCATGCATGATGTCTGCCCCAGCTCTTGAAGCTTCGAGCAAGAAGGCATTTCCATAATCAAAAAAGTAAGTGCCTTTTGAGGTGTGCTTATTGATAGCATCCGCATGTCTTCGTAAAGAGGCTTTTACTTTTTCTTTAAATTTTTCTGGATTTTCTCTTATCAATACGTTTGATTCTTCAAAAGATAACCCAACTGGGTAATAGCCTCCTGACCAAGGATTGTGCAATGAAGTTTGATCTGAACCAAGATGGACGTAGATGCCTTCTTCATCAAATGTTTCCCATACGTCCACAATATTCCCTTGATATGCGATTGAGATAACTTCCTTATTTTGTTGAGCTTTCTTAACACGGTTAACCAAATCGCCTACATCATCAATGAGTAAATCTACCCAGCCTTGTTCATGTCTCTTTTGAGCGGCATTGTGATTGACTTCTGCACAGATCGTAATGCAGCCTGCAATGTTTCCAGCCTTGGGTTGAGCGCCACTCATGCCTCCTAAGCCTGCTGTTAAAAATATTTTTCCTTTACAATCTTCACCAGGAGGGAGTACTTTTCTGAAGGCATTCATTACGGTGATCGTTGTGCCGTGCACAATACCTTGTGGCCCAATATACATGTAAGAGCCAGCGGTCATCTGACCATATTGCGTCACCCCTAAGGCATTAAATTTTTCCCAATCGTCAGGTTTGGAATAGTTTGGAATCATCATTCCATTGGTAACTACTACTCTAGGGGCATCAGGTGAAGAAGGAAAAAGTCCCATTGGATGACCAGAGTACATATGCAGCGTTTGGTCATTAGTCATGGTAGCCAAATACTGCATGGTGAGTAAGTACTGTGCCCAGTTTTGAAAAACGGCACCATTACCTCCGTAGGTAATTAGCTCTTCTGGATGTTGCGCAACTGCAGGGTCTAAGTTGTTCTGGATCATGAGCATTATACCCGCAGCTTGCTTAGAATTTGCTGGATACTCACTAATAGGACGAGCATATATTTTGTAGTCTGGCTTGAATCTGAACATGTAGATTCTGCCATATTCATTGAGTTCTTCTAAAAATTCTGCTGCAAGAGTTTGATGCCAGTCTTGCGGGAAGTATCTAAGTGCATTTTCTAAAGCCAATTTTTTCTCAGTAGGATTTAGGATGTCCTTTCTTTTAGGAGCATGGTTAGCATTTTCTGAATATGACTTTTTTATAGGCAACTCACTTGGGATGCCTTGCAATATCTGTTCTTTAAAATTTACGGTTGTATCTATCATGATTGGAAATTAAAGGCTAAATAATTTATGATTAGATAATTCTTGCTGAGGAGCACCAAGCGCTCTTAACTTTCTGCCTTTGATGATTTGTATAGCAAGCTGTATATCGTCACCAAATATTCTATCTTCTTCAGCATGGCTGATGTGATTTCTAATTTCTTTATGCACAGACTCAAGGCCCTTACTTGATTTTAAAGGTCGATGAAAATCCATTGCCTGTGCCGCGCAAAGCATTTCTACGGCCAATATTTTTTCTAGATTATAGCAAACGCGCAGTGCTTTTCTTCCTCCTATGGATCCCATACTCACATGGTCTTCTTGTCCTAAAGAAGTGGGGATGCTATCCGCACTTGCTGGAAAACAAAGTCCTTTATTTTCACTAACCAATGCGGCTCCTGTGTATTGCACTATCATAAACCCGGAATTGAGTCCTGTATTTTTCATTAGCAATTTTGGTACTCCTACTGTATTTCCTTCTAAAGAAAGATAAGCTCTACGGTCAGATATATTACCCAGTTCAGCTGCTGCTAAGCAAGCATAATCTAAAGGCAAAGCCAATGGCTGTCCATGAAAGTTTCCTCCACTGATGGTAAAATCTTTAGAAAAGACTATAGGATTATCGGTAACGGAATTAAGCTCTATTTCTACTGCTTCTTTTAAATGTAGCCAAGCTGATCTTGAACTTCCATGTACTTGAGGCACACAGCGAAGAGAGTAGGGGTCTTGGACTCGGTCACAATTCTCATGCGCTTCCATTATCTGTGAATCAGATAGAAGTGCATTTATTTTTTCAGCAACATATCTATTTCCTGAGTAGGGTCTGGTTTTGTGTAGTTCTGGATGGAATGGCATTTTCGATCCTTGCAAGCCTTCAATCATTAGTGCAGCGATTAGATCTGCATGTTCCAAACAGTTATGCAAGGTATCTACTACCATGACAGCATGTGCAGCAATAAATTGTGTTCCATTTATTAAGGCTAAGCCTGCTTTGGGTTCTAGTGTCAAGGGCTTTAATCCATGATTTTTTAAAACTTTACTGGTAGCTGTTTTAACTCC
>CAYWOZ010000212.1:0-5999 GCA_964458675.1 uncultured Saprospiraceae bacterium | reverse complement strand
TTTTCTAGTTCATCATGCCCAATAGCGCCCGCTATACTTTGCAGCTCTTTGACCAGCTCCTCTACCTGAGCACGTTGGTCGTTTATATTGTTATTGATTATTGTATTCATATACTATCGTGTTCTACTCAAATATTATGACTGCAATTTATGTATAAGTAATGAAATGGTAGAATTAAAATTTAAGTCAAGAATCTTTAAGAGCCACTAAACGCTAAATGTGCAAAAATGTATGACGCTAGTATAAAGAGGAACATTAGTAGGTTAACTGAACCTGCGACCCATCGTATTGTTTCGAGTCTCTCTTTTCTTACAAAACCAAAATAGGTAATAATTAATCCTACGAATGGTATAAGAGGATAAGAAAGTAAAGTAAGTGATGTTACAACCTGATCACTTTCATTAGTTTCAAGGAATAAATGGTAATAAAGGATACTTGTAGTAATTATAGTATAAATCACCGAAATCAAAGTGAAAATATATCCCGATGGCTTTAGTTCTTTTGGTTGAATATCATCTAAGATTTCTGTCATAGTTTAGCTTTTAATTTTCTAAATTCTAACGTCTAATTTCTTTTTTCACTAATATCTAATTTCTAAAGTCTCCCTTCAAAAAACCATCCTCTCCAGTATCAACCCCGCTACTGGCCCCTTACAAAATAATAAGTCTAAAATACAAGCATTCGGAATAAATTCCTGTCGGTCTTCAAATACTTGTTCGTATGGGATAGTCTTGATATTAGGTATAGCATAGGATTCATTCTTTGGCAGCAGTTTTTGCCTGAGATCTAATTTACCTACATGTTCCTTTTGATATTCTTCAGTAAAAGTAATACTGATATCAAGTTGTAGAATATCCATCAAGCCTTGGAGTAAATTCAAGTTGTATTCCCATAGTGTTTCAGATTGACGTAATAGGAGAGTGGAAACCTCCTCTGAATAGTCTTCCCAATAAGGGGCATTTTCGTAGGCCGTTTTTATACTCTTCCAATGTTGTCTTTGCCAATCCTCGCTATTAGAGATTTCAACTTCTTGAATATTCTTTTGTTGGTGTTTGCCCCGTTTTAAGGGGATAGAGAGCCGTTGTTTTCCATTGGAAGTAACGATGTAGGACTTGTTACGAAAAGAACCTTTGACGTACGATTCTTGGTTTTCTAAATATACTTTATCTGCAGCGATAAGCGCAGAGAAGTATTCTAAGCAAGGAAGAAAATGAAGGTCAATTACTAACTCCACAAAAAATATTAATCGTTAAAATATAGGATACCACTAAAAGCATATTGCTAATAGGAGATTATACCTTGTCAAAGATACGTCCATTTCGATTAACATTGGTACTGCTGGCTTGTTGAGTTCCGAGCAATACGATATCCTGTATATTAACGTGAGCAGGGCGAGTAGCCATGAAGTAAATCGACTCAGCTACATCATCTGAAGTTAATGGGTTGAAGTCTGTATAAATGTTTGCCTTTTCCTCATCTCCTTCGAATCTTACCTTCGAAAATTCAGTGGATTCCACCATGGCTGGGCTTACTTGGCCAACTCTGATATTGTGGGTGTACAAATCTAGTCGCATTGCCTTTGTAAGTGCATCTACGGCATGTTTTGTAGCGCAGTACACGTTTCCATTTGTATAAACTTCTTTTCCGGCAGTAGAGCAAACATTGATGATATGACCTTTCATTCTTTTGACCATACTAGGGGAGATAGCCCTAGTCATGTAAAGCAAACCTTTGATATTAGTATCTATCATAGTTTCCCAATGCTCTAATTTTCCTTTGTTGATGACATCTTTTCCAAGCGCTAAACCAGCATTGTTAATCAGAATGTCTATTTGCGACCATGCTCCTTCTAAAGATCCAAGCTTTTTGAGTACAGCCTTTTTTTCACGTACATCAAAAGTTAAGTGCTTGACAGAAGCATCAAAGTTGCGCTGGAAGTATTTTTTTAGCTCTTTTAGTCTGGATTTTCTGCGACCTGTAATGATGACACGATAGCCTTCTTTAGCAAATAGGGTAGCAGTAGCTTTACCTATTCCAGAGGTAGCTCCTGTAATCATTACCGTTTTGTCTATTTTGCTTTTCTTACCCAAATCCTTTTTTCGTTTACGGTCACTGTCGTATTGCTTAAAGATATCTTCATCTTCTGAATTACTTAAACTAACAGTAGAATAAAAAAGATTCGTATTCTCATCAGTATCTAAGTCTGGATTTAGCTTTATGGCATGTTCATAGAGAGACAAGCTTTTGGTGTTATCTCCTTGTTCGAGATATATTTTAGCCAATTGGAATGGAGCTTTAGCAAATAGAGGCACTTCCTTCATGACGTTTCTCAAGATTTTGATGCTCTTCTTGGTATCTCCAAATTTGTAAAGTAACTCTGCATATGCGTACTTGGCATCAATGTTTTTTGGATCTTGTTTGAAAGCTCTTTTAAAATACTTAAGAGCCAACTGATCCTGCTGTTGAAACTCCTCTTTGATAATCTTGCCAATTCTATATTGCACGCCATCATATTCAGGTTCTATGCTAATTACTTTTTCGTAGTAGCTTTTTGCTAGTAGAAAATCTTTGTGATTTTCTGCAATTTCCGCTAACAGATAGTAAGCAGCAGTATAGCGCTTGTCATTATTGAGTATGTTTTCAAGATAGTTCGAGGCTATCAAATAATTACCTTTATTTTTAGCTAAGATATGAGCGTAATTATATTGCAAATCTAAATTGTACGGGTATTTACGAATAGCCTTTTCTAAATAAGCGATGCAATCATCAATCTTATTTTCCGTAAGTAATTGATGCACAACAGAGATAGGGTCCGCTTCATTTTCATAGGACTCCTGTGGTTGAACGAACTCATCTTCGAAGTCTGTGCTTGTTTGGTCAAGGCTGTCTATATCGGTAACTCCATTTTCTTGTTCAGCCACATGGTCTGTTAAATCAGAGAGCTCATGAACTAGCTCATCTGTTACTTCTATTACATCTTCAGTTTCTTTTACCTCTTCAAGATTCTCCTCAGCATTATCAATGGTATATTCTTGCTCATTTTTATAAGGTTGGTCCCCTCGCAATTCATCAGTAGGTTCATTTGATTCATCTTCAAATAAAGCGTCAAAATGTTTTACAGAGTCTCCATTTTTCTTGGATTCTTTACTTACTTGTATTTCTTCATCGATTTTTATTAAATCCCCATAAGGATGATTGTCCAATTTTTGGTCATCCATTTTACGTTGTGCTGCAATCTTGTCTAACAATGCCAAATCATCTTCCTCTAAATCCTGAAGATAAAGGTTGGTGTCATAGTTTGGGTTAAGGCTCTCGTTTGATTTGCTGGCTTCGGGCTTGTCTTCATTTGCTAATAATTCTTGAGCTTCTTCAAGGTTGTTAAGTGCCTCTGCGCTTAGATGTTCTTCATCCTTGCTTGATTTTATAAATAATGCTTTTGGGTCTCCATAGGCAGCTCTTAGCGTTTCGAATTCAATTTCTCTTTCTTCTTCGATTCTTAGATAAGGGGCGTTCCGTAAAAGGCTCATGATATCCCCAATGCTATCACTTATTTCTTTAGCCTTTTCAATCCTAGTTGTATCTAAAGGTTCCTCATCTTCATTCTCTCCTAAGTTGAGGTAAATCTCTTGCCAGTGATTCATGTATCTGATGACATCACTGATTCGATCAAATCTGGTGGCACCTACTTTATCACTTCCATTAGACTTAGATCCATCTATTACAATGGGCTGTAATTCACCAGGAATATTGAAATAGTTGAACATCTTATATGCACCAAACATACACTTCTCTGACTTGAGGAAATTATCGCTGATGAGAAGGAGAATTGGGTTCTTGGAGATGCTCAGTATAGAGAGCGGGTTCAATACGTTATCAGCATCTATTACAATAGGGTTTATATCAAATCCTATGCTTTGTAGTTCTTTAGATATATTATTAGCCGTATTGATATTCAACTGACTGAAAGCCAAGTCGAGCGTCTTTCTCGTGGTCATCTTATGATATGTAGTATGCTTTTAAAAAGAGGTGCTCAAACGGGTAATTATGAGCAAGTGCAATCGGCTATTCAAAGTAAACAAAAATAACTTACTCCGTCAATATATTTTGGATATTAGATGCAAATTCCTCCTTAAATGCCATGAACTGGGTAGTTGCAGGACCCGAAAATCCAGTATGAATTTTTTTCACTTGATTATTCTTGTCTAGAAATATCATAGTAGGATAAGAAATAATGGCATTAAGCATAGGTAAAGCCTTAACAGCCTCCTTTTTATTGGAAGAGCCCGCAAGCAGCAATGGGTAAGGCAAATCGAATTTTTCCTTATATGTTCTCAAGGCATTCATGGACTTATCGGCATCCTTATATTTCTCGAACCCTAAGGCTATGATATCAAATCCTGGATTTGGGTTTTTCTTGAGATAATCTATCAAAAACTCTGTCTCATCTCGACAGTTAGGGCACCAAGTCCCAAATATTTGAATAATCTTAGGTCGGTTCTCATATTTCGCATCCGATAGACTAACGGTATTGCCTTCGGTATCTTGAAAGCTGAATTCCACCTTGTCAAAACCCTCTTTAAGATACGTCAGTGTATTCGCGTCTCTAAGTTTGAAAGATGGGTCCTTAGTAGCTTCCCAAAAAGCAGTATAATGTTTTCCAGATTTGAATCTTCCTCGAAGCTCGGTATGGTCTTCGTTGAGCTTTGCTTCAAACAGAAATGCATGGCTGCCATCAAAACAGCTTAGGTACATTTTATCTCCTTGTACAGTCCCTTCTAAAAAGCGATAATCTCCTGTTTCTGTAATAAAGGTACCCGTAAGCGTATTACCATCTTGTTTAAATTCACCGATGGCCATATATGGATCTCCCGTGTCTGTAAACTTTACTTTCCATTCACCGCTTAAATCCATAGCGGGTTCTTTGCTGTTAACCGTGAATCGATGATCTTTACCATAGTAAGCTTTGAATGGAATTCTATAATCATCTTTAGAGTGCACAATCCACTCTCCAGCCATTATATTTCCTTGGTAGATAGCTTTGATAGAGGACTCATAAATAGGGAAGTCAATCAATATGGTATCTTTAGCGGTCTTTCTATCTCTCCCAATCAGAATATCCTTCACTACTATGGTTTCGGTACCATTATGAATCTTAATTAGGATTTCCTCTTCCTGGTATTCTACATCGAATGTAAAAGGTAGCTGGGTGGTATTTATATCCGGAAACTTCATATTCATTTTCTCCGGTAATGGTTCTCCTTTTTTGTTGTTGGTTACAAAATCGGGATCTAGCTGTAAGACGGCTCGCCATGCTCCTGGAGCTGGACCATCGAATTCTTCCCCGACCTCCAAGCAGGAACATAAAGTAAGGAGAAGAAGTAGGCTTAAAATGAAGGACGTTCTCATTGAGTCGAATTTTGATGATTCACTACCTCAAAGGTAGATGTTAATACCATTTATCTTCTATTATAGCTCATATTTTTTGGCAAAATTCTCCAAGCTCTTCGTTAAAAATACTCATGATAGCTAAGGCTATCATTGCGTTTTTTGCCTTGATATTGAAAAATTTTCCTCAAAAATTATTACGCCATCATAAAACATAAATGGCATAGAATGAGCCAAAAGGGATTTTTTATTTAGGCTTATTTTAAAAACTACATAGGAATTAATTCCTTGCCTTAAGACATAAGTGTTTAACATAAGTACATATTAATGTAATGTGATGTTTATTCGGTGCTGAAAGCACCTAACATAACAGCGATGGGTTTTAATCCATCGAAAATTAATAGAGAAATTTCGAGTCCTGAAGGGACGCAACACCAATACATAAAAATAAGCATTTGGCTACAAATCCAACGTGTTTGTGTCGTACCTTACGAGCACTTAAGAGTCGTTTTTTCTCTTTTAAATTCTAGCATCCTAAATACTGTATTTTATCCTTCGAACTAGCCTTTAGGTTTACACTATGTAACTAATGGATATATAAATCATTACCACCA
>CAYWOZ010000211.1:0-6079 GCA_964458675.1 uncultured Saprospiraceae bacterium | reverse complement strand
TCCAGAGTGAAATATGAGCGCTAATTGGCACTATCAGAATGACCCTATCCATAATAATAGTTAATTACAATGTTCGATATTTCTTAGAGCAAGCTTTGCACTCGATTTTCGTTGCTATTGAGGACTTAGAAGCAGAAGTATTTGTTGTAGATAATGCTTCTTCTGATGGTAGTGTAGAAATAGTTAAATCAAAATTTTCAAATGTAAAATTAATTGAAAATCAAGAAAATGTTGGCTTCTCAGTCGCCAATAACCAAGCTATAAAATTAGCAAGTGGCAAATACATTCTACTCCTCAACCCTGATACACTCGTAGAAGAAGATACATTTAATAGGTGTATTCGATTTATGGAGGAGAAGCTTGACGCAGGGGCTATGGGTGTTAAAATGATAGATGGTTCTGGAAGATTTTTGCCTGAATCAAAACGCGGTTTCCCAAAACCAATGGTAGCTTTCTATAAAACTTTTGGTTTATCAAAGCTCTTCCCCAAATCTAAAGTATTTAATGAATATCATCTTGGTTATTTAGATGAAGATAAAATTTGGGAAATAGATGTCCTTGCTGGAGCCTTCATGTTTATACGAAAAACGGCACTTGACAAAGTCGGTCTTCTAGACGAAGCCTTTTTTATGTACGGTGAAGACATAGATTTATCCTATCGTATCCAAAAAGGAGGTTATAAAAACTACTATTTCCCTTATACAACAATAATTCACTACAAAGGAGAAAGTACCAAGAAGGGTAATCTCAATTATGTAAAGACCTTTTATAAGGCTATGATTTTGTTTGCCGAAAAACATTTTACAGGACCCTTAGCTGGTCTTTTTATTGTGTTTTTAAATTTGGCCATTTATTTCAGAGCAGGCTTAACAATAATAAAAAATGTGTTTAAAAAGTCGCACTATGCCGTTTTTGACGCAGTAATAATTTTTATAGGCATTTTTTTGATTAAAGATTTTTGGGCAAGTTACTTTTATCAAGATCCTTCTTATTTCAATTCTAGTTTAATGCGATTCAATGCTCCATTATATACCGCATTGTGGATAGTTTGTTTATTTTTCAATGGAGCTTATGATAAGCCTTTTGAATTAAGAAGGCTAATAAGAGGTATTTTTATCGGTTTAGTAATCATAGCTGGGGTATATGGTTTTTTAAATGTCGATTATAGATCAAGTCGCGCTATCATTTTATTAACCACCGCTTGGGCTTTATTCTTCGCAACTGCCTATCGATATCTATGTTATTTTTTCAAATATGAGACATTCAACATTCTTAGTGGAAATAATACGAATGTAATAATTGTAGGCTCTTTAGAGGAGAGTTCTAAAGTCAAACAGGTCTTAGTAAATGCCTATGCCCAAAAAAATATCCAAGGTATTGTTACAATCGATGAGTACGCTCAGGGTTCAGGTGTATTAGATAGGCTCGAAAATTTAGCAGAAATTGTTCAGATATTTGATATCAATGAAATTATCTTTTGTTCTCAGGATATCAGCTCACAAAAAATTATCTCATGGATGACATCATTAGGCTCCAAAATAGACTACAAAATTCTCCCTCAAGAAAGCCTTAGTATTATTGGGAGTTCATCCAAAGAGAACCCAGGGGAGCTTTATACTATAGATGTTAGATTCAATGTAGACGATACTGTTGCAAAAAGAAATAAAAGAATCTTAGACCTCACAGTTTGTTTTTGCATTTTATTTCTATTTCCTTTATTTCTTATTCTCGTCAA
Organism: uncultured Saprospiraceae bacterium; assembly: GCA_964458675.1. Classification (GTDB taxonomy): domain Bacteria; phylum Bacteroidota; class Bacteroidia; order Chitinophagales; family Saprospiraceae; genus JALZVN01. The sequence goes on along the minus strand of CAYWOZ010000211.1, from coordinate 4,344 downwards.
TAAAAAGAGTGGCTTATTCAAGAATTGGTCGACTGTCTTTATTAATAAGGCATCCTGGGTAGGATATAATGATTCGCATTCTCCAAATTTACCAAATTTAAAAACAGGAGTAATTCCTAATAACATAACTTTTACAGATAGGCCTATAAATCAAAAATCTAAATATCAGTTAAACTTTATATATGCGAAAGACTATACTGTTTATAAGGATATTAGGCTGTTACTAAATGGTATATCTCATCTAGGGAATTGATTATATACCCTATTTCTGGTATGGTTATTGAAACTACCTTATCCGTAACATTCCCCTTTCATTTTTTCGTAGTCCCCGCAAATAAACTTAAATGACCAAGTTAAGCGTATTCATGACTGCCCTCCTTTTTGTAGTTTCTTTATCAAATATAGCAGCTACTACTATTAAAGGTGTTTCCGATAATGCCTTTGTAATAAAGAACAATTCTTTAGTTTTCGATGTACTTGAAAACGATGAGATCAACAGTGAAATTTTAGGATTTGGAATTGAAATTCATCCTACTTTTGGAGAAGTTACTATCAACGAAGACAATTCTGTAACTTATAAGCCTTTTGATAACGTATGTGAAGAAATGGATTATTTCTACTATTACGTTGAAGATGAAGAAGGCCCTAAACTAGTAGAAGTTTCTGTAGAGATCTTGTGTGAACCTTTGACTGTTCTAAGTGGATTTCTTGGTGATGTAAATGAGTTTGACCCTTCAGAAGTACCATCATCATTTACCATTTTAGGTGTGGAAAACTTTCCAGATAACTCTTTATATATATTTAGTGATTCAGGAGAGGAGGTTTATACTGCACAAGGATATTCAAACGAATGGAATGGGAATAAAGAATCTATGGATGCGATAGAGCCAAACCGTATCTACTACTATGTTTTTAACGACGGAGTAGGAGGAACATATTGTGGATATGTACAAATGAACTAAGCATAGTTGTACACACAAAATAAAACAGTCTAAGAAATGCGACTCCACCCTTTAACCAGATGAAAATTCTGTTCAAGGTGGGCTCGCATTTTTTTATGCATATCCCTTTCTAACTTCGGATCTTTTTCAAAAATCCGAATGGCCATCTCACGGCATACTTTTATCATTTCGCTATCTCGTATTATATCAGTCAATTTGAACATGTTCATTCCTGATTGCATTGTACCATCGATGTTACCAGGACCACGCAATTTTAGGTCAGCTTCCGCTATCTCAAATCCATCATTGGTATTCACCATAGTCTGAATTCGCTTATAACTTTCTTTCGAAATATTATTTTTTGACATAAGAATGCAGTAAGATTTGTCAGATCCTCTACCAACTCGGCCGCGCAGTTGGTGAAGTTGAGATAAACCAAATCGTTCCGTGTTTTCTATAATCATCAAGGAAGCATTTGGGACGTTTACTCCAACTTCTATTACGGTAGTAGCAATCATGATTTGAGTTTCGTTTCTAACAAATCGTTGCATCTCATAATCCTTATCTGCTGTTTTCATTCTGCCATGTACGATGCTTATTTGATACTCTGGTTTAGGAAAGTCTCTTTCAAGTGATTCATAACCCTGCATTAAATTGTTCAAGTCCAATGTAGCAGACTCTTCTATTAATGGATATACGATATAAACTTGTTTTCCTTCGGCGATTAGCTTTCGCATAAATCCAAATACATACAGCCTGTTCTCTTCTTTTTTATGCATGGTAGTAATAGGCTTCCTTCCGGGAGGGAGTTCATCTATCTTAGATACATCTAAATCTCCATATGCGGTCATAGCCAAAGTTCTAGGAATCGGAGTGGCAGTCATCACCAATATATGTGGCGGAATCGGTGTGTTTTTTTGCCAGAGTTTACTCCTTTGTGCAACACCAAAACGGTGTTGCTCATCTGTAATAGCAAGGCCTAGATTTTTAAATATAACTGGTGGCTCTAATATTGCATGAGTACCAATGAGGATATCTATTTCTCCTGCCGCTAACCTTTCCAGAAGTATCTTTCTCTTTTTACCTTTCACTGAACCAGATAGATAAGCAACCTCCACTTCCAGCGAGCTAAGGTCTTTCTCCAATGAAGTGAAGTGCTGCTGAGCTAAAATTTCCGTAGGCGCTAACATACAAGCCTGATATCCATTGTCTAGTGCTAGGAGCATCGACAACAAGCCGACCATAGTCTTTCCGCTTCCAACATCTCCTTGCAGTAATCGATTCATATGTATACCAGACCCAAGATCGATTCGAATTTCTTTAATAACTCTTTTCTGTGCGCCAGTGAGTTCAAATGGGATACACTCCTTATAAAATTCATTGAAGTAATTGCCAACCTTATCAAATACTAGACCTTTGATGTTTTGAATTCTATCCGCTTTCAATTGACACATGCGCAGTTGGAAATAAAAAGCCTCATCAAATTTTACTCTTCTTACAGCCTGAGCGAGGTCTTTTTCATTTTTTGGAAAATGAATATTGACCATGGCCTCATGACGATTCATCAATTTTAGCTTTTGTAATATGTATTCGGGAAGATGTTCTTCAAGAATTTCATCTTTTAGTTTTTGCAATAGCAGAAAAATGATTTTTCTACGGCCTTTACTATCAAGTCCCTTACTGTTTAGTTTTTCTGTGCTATGATATACTGGTGCTAGGTGAGTGCTTGTCGCTGTCTGATCATTTGGCAGTGTAAGCTCTGGATGCGGCATATTGTATTTGCCATTAAAATAGTTCAACTTTCCATAGGCGATATGTTCTACACCAGATTGCAAGTTTTTTTCTAACCAATGAACCCCTTTAAACCAAACTAACTCGATTGTACCCGTATCATCTTTCAGCTTAGCGGTCAACCTTCTCTTTCGCTGTTGACCATGGATTTGTATTCTGTTTAGGACTCCTTTAAGCTGGACAAATTCATCCGCAGTATTAATCTCATTTATTTTATGGAATTTGGTTTTGTCTATATGCCTAAAAGGATAACTTTGCAACAGATTCATACAGGTGAATATGCCAAGCTCTTTTTTGAGCAAGTCAGCCTTGACTGGACCGACCCCTTTCAAATATTCTATGGGTGTATCTAGTATACTTTTTGATGTATTTGGCATAGTAGCTTATTCAATAGGCAATTTACTAAGTTTAGGGATTTAGGAGTAAAATCCATATGATTTAAATGCAATAAATATTATATATAATGGCACAGGGTAAAGAGACTAAGAGGATGCTCCAAGTCGGAGAATTGGTGAAAAGAAACATTAGCTATGTTTTGCAGCAGGAGGGTAGTTATTATTATGGGAACGAAGCTTTGGTCACTGTGACTACTGTAAAGATGTCCTCTGATATGGGTATTGCGAAAGTCTATCTGAGCATCTACAATACAGAAAACAAACAGGCTATCCTGCTTGGAATCGAAGAATATGCATTTCAGATAAAGCAGTCCTTTGCTCAAAGGGTACGTAAACAAATGCGTAGGATTCCAAGATTAGATTTTTATGAGGATGAGACCTTAGACGAAATGTATCGACTCAATAAGGTTTTTGGAGATCTTAAGTCCAATAACCAAATGGGACATAATAGAGAAGAAGAGTAGTTTTATTAAAATTATTTTTTGGGGCCTTCCCACGCGAAAGGGCGTGGGTCGTTACGTTTCAGGGCTCGCTCTTCGCTCGGCCCTGCGGCAAGAAAAATGCCTTGGTCTATCTCCTGCGTCGATACCCTTACACATCACTAGTCCAAAAATTTATTACGATGAAGGTTATTCTGTTTTCCGAATACTGATTTCAATGACATTCTTTTTTTCGGGTGAGCGGTAGAAGTGATATGAGGTGCGGTATAGATATAATGAAGAAATGACTGACGACGGATAAGCGGATGAGCGAATACTAGTCAGGCATATTCTGAATATATCTAGAACAAGCCGAATACAAACGTATGACGCGGTCCTTGCTAAAGTGAGGAACGAAACTTTTGTAAGGGCACCCCACCTAAGTTACAATTTTGGAGGAATAGGACTTCCGTGGGGGTCTTCTTTTGGATATCCCAGTTTTGCATCTACTTCGTCTAGCATATCTTCAGTAAGTAGGTGCTCATATTTTTCGGCATCTTCGTGAATCTGTTCTGCACTTAATCCTATCTCGTTTACTAAGTAGGTTTCCCAAAGTCTATGCGCTCTTACCAGTTTGTTGGCTTGGTCTTGACCTGTTTGTGTAAGGGCGAGCTGAGGACGGAGTTGCACAATTTTTTGTTTAGCCATTTTACCCAGATTGTTCTTAAGTAGATTGGTATTGTAGCCGAGTTGCTCTTGCAGATTTTTGAAGGTTAGCTCTCCTTTTTGTTGCAATCT
>CAYWOZ010000210.1:0-6099 GCA_964458675.1 uncultured Saprospiraceae bacterium | reverse complement strand
GTATTAGCAGTAAATATCTTTTTATTCCCTTTTAGAGAGGACTTAAGCATATCAGCCTTTTCTAAACGATTGAGTTCCAGTCGAATAGCATTGGATGAATCCCCAAACTCGCTTTCTAATCCTCTTAAATATGAGGTAGTCTTACTATTGAGGAAGAACTTCAATAGTAGCTTAATACGGGTTTTGTTTGAAATGAGTGTTTCAATCATTATTCACCAAGAATGAGTAGCAAATCTACTCATATATTGTGTTGATAACAAATATTTATTGAATAAATATACTACTCTTATGATGTTTTATAGTAATGCGTCTTTGATTATTTTACGCCCTAGGACAAACAAAGACCCAAGAAATCCACCTATAAGACAGGCTATAATTAGATTTTTGATCAAAGAAGATTTAGAAGGTTCAATAGGTGATATTGGATAATCAATGATCTGCACAACAGGTGTTTGATCTCTGAGTGAAAATTCTGCGATTTCCTTTTGTTCCACTACCTTAACATATGCTGCACCTAGCATTTTCACCTTGGCTTCTAATCTAAATTGTTGGAGCTGGTCAGTTTTATTATATAACCCTCTATTCTTGTCTGAAAATGATGCTAATGAATATTCCGCTGTTCTTAATTCTTGTTCCAGAGAATCGGATTTGGCTGATATTATATTATAGGTATTTAACTGCTTTTCTATGGATTGTGCAACATAGTACTCACTCAGATAGGTGAATAATCTTTCAAGAATTTGAATGCTAAAGTTTTCATCTTTAGATTGAAATCCAAGCTCCATGATGCCTGTTTCTTCAGCGATAGTGCTACTCAATAAAGGGGCGATTCCTTTTTCAGAATTCCCAATAAACGAGCTATGTATATATTTAAGCGCAGTATTCTCTTCTTGACTAAAAGCCTCTAAATTACTATTTGAAAATAAAAAGCTGCTAAGATCAACAGGGTCAGTATTTTCCGCCCAGATACTTTGCAGGCCTTCAATATTGATAAAATGATTAGCATAGAAATCTTCTTGCCCATTTAATTCTACTTTTTCAAGAATTACGTTTTGTATAATCTTTCGAGATTTCAGAAGTGATAACATTTTTTCTAAGTTGTACTCTCCTCCTGAGGCCCCTCCCAATCCAAAACTACCTAAAACACTCGAAACACCACCCAATCCTCCCCCACCTTCATCTTCATTGACCATAAATGTCAACTTAGCGGTATAGGTTTTTTCAAATGTAAAATGTTGGTATAGGAAATATGCTAGAAAAGGTATACAAAATAGAATAATGAGATACCAGTTCCTCCACAACTCGAACCAAAACTCTTTGAGCTTTAGAATCAACTCTTTGAGTGATATTTCATCATCATAGTGTTCTTCCGCATTCTTATGTGGAGCCTGCTCGCTCATAGTGGACTTATATTATATATACAAATGTAGAAATATAATTCTTATACATTATATAGTATGCTTATTTATAATTTAAAACCGGTGCTAGCCACTTCTCCGCTTTTTGTTTATCCCAGGCTTTTCTAGAAGCATAGTCTTCGACCTGATCCTGACTAATGCTCCCTAAACCAAAGTATTTCGTATCGGAATGCGCAAAATACCATCCACTTACGGAAGCTGCTGGATACATTGCGAAACTTTCTGTAAGCTTTATACCAGTTGCACTTTCAGCATCCAGAAGCTCCCAAAGTTTGCCTTTCTCTGTGTGTTCTGGGCAAGCAGGATATCCAGGAGCGGGTCTAATGCCTATATATTTTTCGGCAATTAGATCTTCATTTTTCAATTCTTCTTTTGTTGCATAACCCCAATGCTCTTGCCTTACTTGAGCATGCATGTATTCTGCAGCACCTTCTGCAAAACGATCTGCTAATGCTTTTAGCATGATAGAGCTATAATCATCATTTTCAGACTCAAATTTTTTGATCCATTGCTCTATACCATGTCCCGCTGAAACAGCGAAGGCTCCAATGTAATCTTCTCCTTCTCCTTTTGGAGCTACAAAATCTGCCAAGCTCATATTTGGTTTTGAAGCAGCCTTTTTCCTTTGTTGTCTGAGGTGGAAGAGTTGTTCTCTTATTTCACTTCTTGAGTTATCTGCATAGATTTCGGTTATGTCCCCTGCTATTGCATTGGCTGGATAGAAACCAATTACAGCATTTGCGCTAATCCATTTTTCTGCTACGATTTTATCGAGCATTTCCTTAGCATCTTCAAAGAGCTTGGTGGCTTCTACACCTACTACTTCATCTTGCAGAATTGCTGGGTACTTTCCAGCCAATTGCCAGCTACTGAAGAATGGAGTCCAATCGATAAAGGGTACTAAATCTTCGAGCGCAATATTTTCGAACACTTTATTACCTATAAAACTAGGTTTTGGGAAGTCATAAGATTTCCAATCAATTTGATATTTGTTACTTCTTGCCTCTTCAATAGAAATATACTGCTTACTTACATTTCGACTTTTTCTTTGGACTCTTACATTTTCATAATCGTCTTTTACAGATTGCAAAAAGTTAGTCTTGGTATCTTTATTTTTACTAAGCAAGTTAGAAACTACTCCTACACTCTTACTGGCATCCAAGACATGAATAGTAGGGTTGGTATATTCTGGTTCTACCTTTACCGCAGTATGCGTCTTTGATGTAGTTGCTCCTCCAATTATAAGAGGTATATCAAGGCCCAATCTTTCCATCTCAGAAGCTACATAAACCATTTCATCTAATGATGGGGTAATCAGACCACTAAGACCTATTACATCTACATTGTGCTTTATAGCCTCATCAATAATTTTTTTTGCAGGAACCATAACTCCTAGATCTATGATATCATAGTTGTTACAGCCTAAAACAACCCCAACTATGTTCTTCCCGATATCATGAACATCCCCTTTTACTGTAGCCATTAATATTTTGCCTTTAGCCATGGCTCCTTGCTTGCTTGCCTCTATATAAGGAGTCAATATCGCTACGGCCTGTTTCATTACTCTGGCGCTCTTTACTACCTGTGGCAAAAACATTTTCCCTGCTCCGAAAAGATCTCCAACGATATTCATCCCATCCATTAATGGACCTTCTATGACATCAATGGGATCCGGATATTTCTGTCTAGCTTCTTCTATATCCTGGTCGACAAATTCTGTTATTCCTTTTCTCAAGGAATAAGATATTCTTTCCTCTATTGTACTTTCTCTCCACGCAATATCTTTTTGAATAACCTTCCCTCCAACGTTTTTATAACTTTCCGCGAGATCAGTTAGCCGTTCAGTTGAATCTGGACTTCGATTAAAGAGTACATCTTCCACAGTATTTAGAAGATCTTTTGGAATCTCTTCATATACTTCAATCATACCTGCATTTACAATCCCCATATCCATACCAGCTTGTATGGCATGGTAAAGAAAAGCAGAGTGCATAGCTTCTCTTACCGTATTATTACCTCTAAATGAAAAGGAGATATTACTTACTCCTCCACTGATTTTAACACCTGGGCATTTAAGTTTTATCTCCCGTGTGGCATCTATAAAATTTACAGCATAATTATTATGTTCTTCTATACCGGTGGCAACTGCAAATATGTTAGGATCGAATATGATATCTTCAGCTTTAAATCCTACTTTTTCAGTTAAGACCTTAAATGCACGATGACAAATATCCACTTTACGTTCCTTAGTATCCGCTTGACCTTCTTCATCAAAAGCCATAACAACAGCAGCGGCACCAAAACGTCTTACTATAGTTGCCTGTCTTATAAACTCTTCCTCCCCTTCTTTTAGCGATATACTATTTACAATACATTTTCCTTGAACACACTTTAGACCTGCTTCGATGATATCAAATTTTGATGAATCAATCATGATTGGAAGCTTAGCTATATCTGGCTCAGACATGATGAGGTTTAGAAACTTAACCATCATGTTCTTGCTATCCAATAAGCCTTCATCCATATTTACATCAATCACTTGAGCCCCAGCCTCAACTTGCTGTCTTGCTACTGATAGCGCTTCTGCTAATTTCTCCTCCTTTATCAGTCTAGCGAATTTTTTAGAACCTGTAACATTTGTTCTTTCTCCAACATTGATAAAGTTGGTATTAGGTCTTATTATAAGTGGTTCCAAACCAGACAGCTGCGTGTACTTTTTACCTTCAGCTTTCTTACGCGGTGCTAAATCTACAACTGCTTCAGCCATCGCTCTAATGTGATCAGGAGTGGTTCCACAACATCCACCCACAATATTGACAAAACCGCTATTGGCGAAATCTGCAATATGCGTTTTCATTTCAGCAGCCATTTGATCATACTCCCCAAATTCGTTTGGTAGTCCAGCATTGGGATAAGCACTAATATAGTTAGGTGCATTTTTAGAGAGTACTTCTATATATGGTCTCATCTCTTGAGCACCCAACGCACAATTCAATCCGATACTTAATAATGGTATATGACTGACTGAAATCAGGAAAGCCTCAACGGTTTGTCCTGAAAGAGTTCTTCCACTGGCATCTGTAATAGTACCCGATATCATAATAGGCAATTGCACCTTCCTTTCTGACATTAATTCATCAATGGCATAAAGTGCCGCTTTTGCATTAAGCGTATCAAATATGGTCTCTACAAGAAATATATCCACTCCCCCATCTAAAAGTCCTCTCGCTTGTTCATAATAGGCATCCTTGAGTTCATCAAATGAAACGGCACGATAACCTGGGTCATTTACATCTGGAGACATAGATGCAGTTCTATTAGTGGGTCCGAATGCGCCAGCTACAAATCTAGGCTTATTAGGATTTTTGGCTGTAAATTCATCCGCTACACTTTTCGCTATTTTTGCCGACTCAAAGTTAATTGCGTATGCTTGGTCTTGTAATTCATAATCTGTCTGAGCAATAGAGGTAGCACTAAAGGTGTTGGTTTCTATAATATCTGCACCTGCTTCTAAATACTCTTTGTGTATTGCTCTTATGATTTCTGGTTGGGTGATGGAAAGAATATCATTGTTCCCTTGAATATCCAAATGATGGTCATCAAAGTGCGTTCCACGGAAGGCTTTTTCATCTAGCTTATAGCGCTGAACCATAGTACCCATAGCACCATCTAAAACCATAATCCTTTGGCTCAAAATTTTATCAATCAAACTTCTCTTGTCTTCCATGTATATTATAATCTTTTCTAGAACGCGAATTTAGCTTAATACAAACAAAAAAAGCTACTCTCTTCGCAGAAAGTAGCTCTTTTAACGGTTATTTAAACCTTTTAATAAAACCTATAATGAAAATAACTTTAATCCATATTTTATGTGAGTTTAGCCATATCTCGTACTAAAATACTTTTTCTAGTAAAGTAGATAAGATTACTTTTCCTAAGCTCATTCATAACTGAAGTAACAGTCTGTCTTGAAGTACCTGTTAGATTCGCAATATCTTGTTGAGTTAAGGAATGCTTGAACATCATTTCAAAACCAACCTGTCTGCCTCTTCTTTCGATGCTGTCTTTTAAGAAATCTATTATTCTAGATCTTGCATCCTTAAAAATAAGGGATTCCAGTCTTGTTTCAGCAGTTTTAAGCCTATTGCCTATGTTATTCATAAATGCACTACTCAGTTTTGCATTTGAACCCATTAATTCTAGCATTATCACTTTACTAATGGTAAAGTATTCTGCTCCTTCAGCCATAGACTTTGCAAAGTCTATTCTCTTCTCCTCCCCCATCATACACATTTCACCAAACATGGCTTGTGGATGTATAATTGACTTGATTATTTCTTTTCCATCTGAAGAGTGCGTACCAATTTTTATGGAACCCTTAAGAAGTATATGCAAACTAGAGGATGCCTCATCTGCGAGATAGATATAATTATATCGACCTAAATTTTTAATTTCTGATTTCTCCGCTAAGTAGTTTTTCTCTTGCTCAGTTAAGCAATTGAAGAATTCTATCTGCTCTATTAAGTTTCTCTGTAAGCCCATAATCAAATATTTTAGGTGAATAATGTTGTCACTCATTATCATGACCCAATATTCTAGGGCTACCCCTATGTCTTCAGCTATTTTATTTTAATTATTTTTCTTTTAATCATAAGAAAAGCTGTTTATAGACAGAGATTCC
>CAYWOZ010000209.1:3639-6108 GCA_964458675.1 uncultured Saprospiraceae bacterium | reverse complement strand
ATTGATCAAAATAAAGTCGCTCAAATTGTCCCAAACCACTTTCCATTGAGTATACCTATCAATGGATGCGGTATAACGAACTTGCCCAAGTTTTTTTTCAAAAATTTTATAAAGAGCCTGTATGGAAGATAGACAAATTGTTAATCGCACAGTTTTTGCTGAAGTGCCTCCGAGAGTAGAATATAATCTTACAGAGTTTGGTAAGCAGCTTGCAGAAAAAACGATTGATATAAATACTTAGTATCTGGATTTGGTCACCACGAATAAAGTAGCTGCAAATAAATAGTTTTCGGACTAAGGATGACTAAACATGCGTAGCAATTTTGATCCAGTGGGTCAAAATGGTGAAGCCCGCCTGACTGGCCAGTCGGACAGGAAATCGAGGCACCCGCCGAGGCAAGAATTAATCTTAGAAATAATTAAATCTTTTTCCTTTTTTTTCGGACTAGGGATAGCAGCGATACGAAGTGCAGCAGAAAGCTAATGAAGGAATGGCTAACGACGGATGAGACGATAGACGAATACTAGATAGCCATATCCTGAATAGCTATCTGTAATCTGAGTACAAGCGGAAAGCCCGGCCCAGACAAAAAAAGAGTGACGATGTCCAATCGTCACTCTTTTTTTGTCTGGGAAGTCTCCAAATAATAAATAACAATAGGTTATTAGTTCTTAACGTCGACCTCAATCCTCTTTGTACGATTGGCTAATTCCCACGCCGTAGCAAAAATGAGCTTACCTACTTTTTCCATCTTTTCAAAATTGATTTTCTCTACAGTATCGGAAATCATATGGTAGTCAGCATGCGTCCCATTGAAATAAAAAATAGCAGGAATCCCCTTTTCTGCAAAGTTATAATGGTCAGATCTGTAGTAGTACCTATTCGGATCACTCTCTTCATTGTAAGTGTAATCCAACTCCAACTGCATGTAGTGCTTATTCGCCGCTTCATTGATTTCGTGAAGTTCTGTACTCAATCTATCTGCGCCAATCACGTAAATATAATTTGGGTTATCCTTATGCTTTTCATCGACACGACCGACCATATCTACATTTATATCTACCACAGTGTTTTCCAATTCGTAGGTAGGAAACTCTACATAATATTTACTCCCCAATAATCCTTTTTCTTCACCGGTCACTAACATCACTACGACTGAACGACGCGGGCCGACACCTGCTTGCTGAGCCTTTGAAAATGCTTCTGCTATCTCTAGAGCCGTTGTAGTACCGGAGCCATTATCATCTGCACCATTAAATACATCATCTCCTCGCTTACCAAGATGGTCATAGTGCGCTGAAACGACCACTATTTCTTCTTTCAATTTTGGGTCAACTCCTTCTATATATCCAACTACGTTTTCACCTGCTAGGCTAGATTCCTTTTTCTTCATAGATATATCCAAATCTACAGGTAACTTAACCATTTTAGATTTTCCTTTGCGTTCGATTTTCTTTCTCGCCTTTACCACTTTGTTGAATTTTCCGCCAATCAATGATTTAGCCATACCTGGAGATATAAATATATTGTTAGCGAATTTACCTTCTGGTTGCTCACCAGCACCCAATTGCAATCTAGAGGATAACAAAGCATTTCTATTTTCAGAAATAGTTTTTCTCACATCAGCGTCTATTATCATTACCGCCTTGGCTCCATTATTTTGTGCAGCCTTTAATTTTTCTCTGAAGCTAGACCACTTTGAAGTTTCTTTAGTTCCTGACACATAATAATTACCCGCCACATTTTTTGGCTCACCATTGTAGATTAACAATACCTTTCCTCTGACATTGGTATTTTTATAATCACTATACGCAGGGTCGTCGATACCATAACCCAAGAAAGCTATTTCATCTGCGTTTATACTTGGCATATTTGCGTTGGTACTTGGAAAAGCGAAAAAATCGCTCATGTTTCTATGTGATTGTCCATTTGCAGTGATGCTCAGATCATCCCAACTTTGGCGATTAAAATTAACTTTTTGAAAGTAAGTGTTCCCTTCTCCATTTCTTGGCAGGCCCATCCTAGCAAATTGCTCCGCGATATAATTCGCAGCCATTTTATTTCCTTTTGTACCTGTCTCTCTTCCTTCGAACTCATCCGAAGCTAGGATAGTCAAATGCTTTCGCATATCATCAGCAGATATACTATTCATATAGGGCATCAAATCGATGTAAGGACTACCATCTGTAAAAGTCTTCAATATCACGTCACTCATACTCTTTGAAGGAGACGTAGTAGTCGCTGGCCTGCTACTAGGTCTGGTAGTGGGCATTGTGCTCGGCTGCGTTGCGGTTCTAGAAGTTGTTCTCTTTTTTAAAATCTTCTTGGATGGTTGAGTTCCAGCTGGACGGCTGGTAGGCCTAGTTTGTCCAAATAAAAGAACTGATAAAAGCATGAAGATGCTTGAAATGAAAAATTTCATGATGATATATATTATTGGTATAAAATAAAGGTGTAAGTTACTCTAA
>CAYWOZ010000209.1:0-3539 GCA_964458675.1 uncultured Saprospiraceae bacterium | reverse complement strand
GGTTACTAGCAAATTTTAGGCGCAAGCTATTTTACCTACTCTGCGAGCATGTCGTCCACCTTCAAAATCTGTTTTGAGAAATGCATCCACCATATCAATAGCTTCTTCGATAGAAACATATCTAGCTGGGATGGAAAGGATATTAGCGTTATTATGCTGTCTAGCTAATTCTGCAAGCTCAGTGTTCCAACAAAGTGCAGCTCTAATATTCTGATGTTTATTGGCGGTCATTGCCGCCCCATTACCGCTACCGCATATGATAATACCTAAATCAGCAACATTTTCTTCAACAGCGTCTGCCACTGGGTGAACAAAGTCTGGATAATCAACAGAGTCCGCCGAGTCTGTCCCCTTATCAAGCGCAGTAATTTCCTGCTCTTCTAAAAACTGGATAATACGTTCTCTATACTCGTATCCAGCATGGTCGCAGCCAATAGCTATGGTAGTTTTCTTCATAATGTTATTTTAGAGTCAACTCTGGTTTTGCTTAGTGCCAAAATCTACCTCGTAGACTTTGGCTTATACTTACTTAGCATATCTGTTATCTCTGCTGTAAATGCATCATCCTTACAATTGCCCGCAATACTCACCACTGCATCTTTCGTACGCTGAATCATATAGGCATACTTTTCTATCCACCCATTATCAGTCATTTCTGCAACTGTCATGGGTTCAAAAAAGTCTAAGTACTGCTTTGCCTCATTGGCTAAAGTCCTAACCAATGGTTTTGCCGTATCACAATTTCCTGAATTTACCAAAACCCTTAGCATAGGGATGGATTGCTCATCCAAAGAAAAATTCTTATGTGGAAAGGATTCGAAATACTTCTTAGCAAGATTGCCCGCTTTATCGGTTTGTCCTTTATTGAGTAGATCTTCGCATGCACGTAGCATTGTCAGCCTGTGACTTTGCACACTAGGTAAATAAGAACGATCAACAAACAATTCGTGTGTATCAAAATTACCCCACTTGAAATTGTTCATTACATTATCATATAATTTTTCAGAGGCTACAGTTCCCTTACCTATGATACCCAATCGAGGGTCACCATTGCTCTTCTTAGGTACAAGACGCAATGCTAGCCCTTCCAGTTGGAGATAATCCCCTAGTCCTTGCAATGACTCTTCTCTACAAGTCACCGCAAAATAAATAGGTCTATCATAGAAGTTAGAAGAGATAATATCCAATACTGCCATATCTCCTTTGAAGATGGTAGACTTGCTTAGGCCGAAAGATATTCTATCTACTACATTGGTGTCTCTCGGTGAAATCATACCTGCTGCTGCTGCTCTATTTCTATCTACGGGTATAAACAAGTTTTTAGCAGGTACATAACTATCTATTTGTCCTTGCCCTTGAGGATGATCCTCCGCTATAAATCTTAATGCATTAGAAAGCGCCATTGGGTTTTCATTTCTTACATCCACTGGAAGTTGGCCCCGTTTTGCACCTTGTATAGCGGCTTCAGGAATAGTCATCTTGAGCGGCGGAGAATTATTTATTCTTCTTCGCTGCTGATTGATATACCAATCCACTTGTATCAAACTCAGATTCACTACGCGCACATCTGTACGAATACCTTCCGTCTCTTGCGCATACCATAATGGATAGGTATCATTATCCCCGTAGGTAAATATGATGGCATTGGGTTCGCATGACTCTAAAAAATTGCTCGCATAATCACTTGCTCCAGTATGGTGACGTCTCGTATGATCATCCCAGTTTTGGACACACATGATAGCAGGAGCAGTAAGCGCTAATAAACCAGCAACTATAGCTGGCATTGAGCCCTGCATCTTACTTCGTAATGCACTAAAAATGGCCAATACACCCATGCCGACCCATATAGAATAAGTAAAGAAGGAACCTGCTAATACATAATCTCTTTCTCGAGGTTCATTTGGAGGTTGATTAGAGTATATAATAATCCCAATCCCTGTAATGATAAAGAGTGTGAATAGGGCAAAGAAATCCTTAGGCCGTTTTTTAAGGTGAAGAAACATCCCTAATAGTCCGAATAAGAAAGGCAAAAAGAAGTATTTGTTATACGCTTTTTCATTCTTGATTTTGTCAGGTGCATTAGAGTAATCAAACAATCTTGCATTATCTACGAATGGAATTCCGGAGGCCCAATGTCCCCTAGTCTTATCAGTGGGGTAAAAGCCCTGCGTCGCATTTTGCCTTCCGACAAAATTCCACATAAAGTATCGGACGTACATCCACTGTATTTGGTAGTTGAAGAAGTAACTGAAATTATCGGCCTGATTGGGTCGACCAGGTGGAAGTGGTTTATCCGCATCTAAACCCATCCATATCTTATGCTGTCTCGGTCTACCCATTTCATAATGACCAATACGGGGAAATAAGATTTCCTTTCTCTTTTCAAATTTGTAGCTCAGCTTTCTATCAATAACTTTATAGCTATCTCCTTTTCGTCCTTTTCGATCTTCAGAATTGGTTCCTATTATCTCTGCATCGAAAGTTGGCCCCTTTAATAAAGGTCTTTCTCCGTACTGCTCTCTATTTAGGTAAGGAATCAATCTTAATGGATCTGAAGGGGAGTTCATGTTGATTGGTGTATCCGCATTTGCTCTAATCACTACTACTCCAATAGTAGAAAAAGCAATAACAGTCATACACATACTCATGAAGACCAATTGTAGAACTTGATGGCGCTTGTTATTGATATATTTAAATCCGAAAAAGCCTATTGCGCCAAGTATCAAAATCAATGGGAAAATCCCGCTTTGGAACGGAAGTCCAAAAGAATTAACCATTAACACCTCCAATTTTGCCCATAGCGTAGGAATACCCACAATAACAATACGCTGTACAAAAATAAGCGCAACTATTCCGCCAAGACCAGCAAGTATGGTTCCCCCTATGGAATGCTTTTCGTATTTTTTGAAATAGTAAAACAAAGCTAATGCAGGGAAAGTAAGCAAACTCAATAAGTGAACCCCTGTAGAAAGACCAGCCGCATACACTGCAAAAACCAACCATCTATCTGACTTAGGTGTGTCTGGTAAGATGTACCACTTTATCATAGCCCACAAAGTCAGAGAAGTAAAAAAGGTAGACATAGAATATACCTCACCCTCAACTGCTGAAAACCAAATACTTGTGCAAAATGCCGCTGTCAATCCTCCTACAGCTCCCGCAAAGCCTAAAGCTAGCGTTTCTGTATCCGTAGGCATTTCTTCTCGACCATCCTTTAGCATGATTCTACCCAAAATGATAGTAATCCAACAAACCATCATCGCCATGAACGCAGAGCTCATACCAGACAACAGGTTTATAGAGTGAGAAATGACTGAGCCGTCATTAGAGAATAGATCCGCTATCATGGTAAAAATCCTACCAATCAAAAGGAAAAGTGCCGCTCCTGGAGGGTGAACTACTTCTAATTTGTATGCTCCTGTGATAAACTCACCGCAATCCCAAAGGCTACCTGTTCTTTCTACTGTAAAGAAATAAACGATAAAGGCAATGGCAAAAACAATCCAGCCTGTGGCATTTACTATTTTGTGGTAATTATT
>CAYWOZ010000208.1:5815-6111 GCA_964458675.1 uncultured Saprospiraceae bacterium | reverse complement strand
TTTTTTCCTATTGTACTTTTGAAATACTTTTCTCTTACCCGCCCTTCTTCAAAGTCTGATGCCTTTTCAGAATAAATCAATTTCCATGGTTGATGACCTTTGGTGAATTTTGTTTTTCCAGTGTTGTGTTCTTTGATACTGTTTTCAAGGTCTTTGGTCATTCCAGTATAATAAATTTTGGACTTTAAACTTCGTAGAAGGTAGATATAGATAGATATAGACCATAGGATAAGATATAAAAAAAGAGCAGTAGAATTCCTACTGCCCTTTATTAGTTGTAGCCCGTAGGGGAATCG
>CAYWOZ010000208.1:0-5715 GCA_964458675.1 uncultured Saprospiraceae bacterium | reverse complement strand
AACCCCTGTTTCCAGGATGAAAACCTGGCGTCCTAACCCCTAGACGAACGGGCCATTTTTTTAAGTGTTTTGGCTATTCACCTTTTCTTTTCGAAACCCTTGGAATCCCCGCCTGTCTGACGACAGTCGGACAGGGAACCCCTGTTTCCAGGATGAAAACCTGGCGTCCTAACCCCTAGACGAACGGGCCAAAATTTAAGTATTCGAAAATACTCCTTTTTTTGGAGATGCAAATATATTGCCTATAATCGGAAATAGAAAGACCAAAGGCAAAAAAGATTAAAAAAAATGAAATAGAACATATGCCAATAAGCAATTATCCATAAAAACGCCTTACATTCGTGGCGATTTTATAATTAATTAAACAAATTAATCATGGCAAAGAGAATCGCAATCAATGGATTCGGAAGAATTGGAAGACTAACTTTTAGAAATTTATTGAATAAACGAGGTATTGAAATCGTCGCTATCAATGATTTAACAGACAATAAAACTTTAGCCCACCTATTAAAGTACGATACAGCACATGGTCAATTCGATGGTACTGTAAAGTATGACGATAATACACTAATCGTAAATAGAAAGAAAATTCACGCTTTCTCACAAAAAGACCCTTCTAAATTGCCTTGGAAAAAATTAAAGGTAGACGTCGTATTGGAGTGTACTGGTTTTTTTAGAACAAAAGCTAAGGCGGACCTTCATCGCAATGCTGGAGCTAAAAGTGTTGTAATCTCAGCCCCAGCAAAAAGTGATGATGTTCAGACTATTGTTTTAGGTGTGAATGATGAAGATTTGAACCCAAGAGAAAATATATTCTCTAATGCTTCATGTACTACTAACTGCCTAGCTCCATTAGTAAAAGTATTAGAAGATAATTGGGGAGTAGAAGTAGGATCCATGACCACTACGCACGCTTACACTGGTGATCAAAGAATACAAGATGCGCCTCACTCTGATTTGAGAAGAGGACGTGCTGCTGCATGTAATATAGTACCTACTTCTACTGGAGCTGCTAAAGCAGTAGGGAAAGTAGTGCCGAGTATAGTAGGAAAGTTAAGCGCAATGGCTCTAAGAGTCCCTGTTGTTACTGGTTCATTAGTAGAGTTAAATGTGGTTCTAAAGAAAGAAACAACTGCTGAAAAAGTAAATGCTAAATTTAGACAGATGTCTAAAAATAGTATGAAGGGAATATTAGAGTATTGTGAAGACCCAGTTGTATCTAGCGATATCGTAAGAAATCCGCACTCCTCTATTTTTGACTCTTTATTGACGAGTGTTAATGGAAACATGTTGAAGATTGTAAGTTGGTACGACAATGAAGCTGGATATTCTGCTAGACTTGCAGATTTATGTGTTATTGTAGCTAAGAAGAAAGCAAAAAAAACCACTAGAAAAAAGACAACTAAAAAGGCGACAGCTAAAAAAACAACTTCTAAGCGTGGACCAAAAGCTAAAAATGCTGCAAAGAAAAAACGTGTTGGCAGACCTGCTAAAAATACTACAGCTAAAAAACGAGTTGGAAGGCCTGCTAAGAAACGTGTTGGAAGACCTGCTAAAAATACTGCAGCTAAGAAACGTGTTGGAAGACCTGCTAAAAATACTGCAACTAAGAAACGTGTTGGAAGACCTGCTAAAAATACTGCAGCTAAGAAGAGTGTTGGAAGACCTGCTAAAAGACGAGTTGGAAGACCTGCAAAAGCAAAAAAGTAGTACATATTTAGTACTTCTGGATATTTTAAGATACATTGGAGCATTCTCGGACATTAATTTATCCGAGGATGTTTTTTTATACGTTCCCAAATTCGATAAATAATGAATTTTTCAAATAGTAAAGTGCTTGTTAGAGTCGACTTCAATGTCCCTTTAGACGCTCAACACAAGATTACAGACGACACTCGAATTGAGGCTGCCATTCCTACATTAAAGCAGCTCCTTGATAAAAAGAACGCACTTATTATTATGTCTCATCTCGGCAGACCACAAAAGAAAAAAAATGATGATGGCAGTATAAATGTGAAAAAATTCACTCTACAGCATATAGTAAGCAGGGTTAGTACTTTGCTAGGCACTCCAGTCCAATTCGCAACAGATACAGTTGGATTAGACGCTCAACAAAAATCAGAAGCCCTTCAAGCTGGAGAAGTTTTGATTCTAGAAAACACAAGATTCAGCTCAGAGGAAGCAGAAGGAGATGAAGGATTTGCTAAGCAACTATCTAAAATGGGAGACTGCTATGTCAATGATGCATTTGGTACCGCGCATAGAGCGCATGCCTCCACTGCCACCATAGCTCAGTTTTTTCCAAAAGACAAAAGGGCATTCGGTCTCTTGATGAAGAGAGAATTAGAAAATGCAGAAAAGGTTGTCAATAATCCTTCTCGTCCATTTACAGCTATTGTGGGGGGCGCCAAGGTATCTGATAAGATAATGCTAATCAAGCAGCTACTCGAGAAAGTAGACAATATAATAATAGGTGGTGGTATGGCATACACCTTCATGAAAGCAATGGGTGGTACTATAGGAACATCTCTTGTAGAATTGGACAAGATTTCATTAGCTAAGGAGTTGGTCGAAATAGCTAAAGAAAAAAACGTCAATTTCTATTTACCAGAGGACTCTATAATAGCTGACTCTTTTAATAAAAATGCAGCTACGAAGACTAGTGCCAGTAACAATGTTGATGAAAATTGGATGGGATTAGATATAGGCATTGAGGCAAGAAAAAAATTCTCTGACATTATCGAGTCGTCAAAAACTATATTGTGGAATGGGCCTATGGGCGTTTTCGAAATGGAACCTTTTGCAGGAGGAACTAGAGCTGTGGCTCATGCAGTTGCTTATGCCACTTCATTAGGTGCATTTTCTTTGATTGGAGGAGGAGACTCCGTTGCAGCTATTAACCAAAGTGGCCTGGATAAACAAGTAAGCTTTATCTCTACAGGAGGAGGCGCCATGCTCGAGTATCTAGAAGGAAAAGAACTGCCGGGTGTAGCAGCTATCAACAGGGAATAAACTATATCGATTTTGCAAGAGTTCAAACTTAAAAAACTAGCCTTAGAGGATGCATTAATTTTTTCAATGCACGCCAACAATCGTAATATCTGGGAAAATCTAACGGATCGATTTCCCCACCCTTATACTGAAGAGAACGCCATTGATTTTATCAAGCTTACGCATAAAAATGACCCTATACAAATCAAAGGTATTTATGTTGGGTCTGAACCTATAGGAGCTATTGGACTCCACCCTCTAGAAGACGTCTTTAGTAAAAATATAGAACTAGGATATTGGATTGCAGAACCATATTGGGGGAAAGGAATCATGTCAAGAGCTATTGCTCAGATGGTGGAATACGGATTCAAAAACTTTAGCATCAATAGAATTTTCGCGCGACCATTCGGTAGAAATATCGGCTCTATAAAAACGCTTGAAAAGAACGGTTTCAAACTTGAAGCGACCTTAGAAAAGACTATTTTTAAGGATGGGAAATATGAAGACGAATTGATATTTGCCGTTCGCAGAAATAACTAAGTATTAAAAGTATTATACGTCTTATCTCTTTATTCTGTCTGTCATGATGATTTAATAGTCATTTAGCACATAAAATGATTGACTATCCGCAACGAAATACGTATTTTATACCTCTTAGAAACAGGAACACTACAGACTTTATAATAATATCTTCTTATAGATTGGTTGCAATTGACATATGATCACTTTGGCATCATATTATCAATACTGTAAAGTAGTATTAATCAATCAATATACTCATATGAGAATCTTTGGATATATAACAGCTTGTCTTTTTACTTTTACTCTTTTTAATTGTGTTCCAGACGAAACTGATCCAGTTACACTGCCTCCTGAAAGGCAGACCGTTTTTGGAGCTTTTGAAGCAAGTGAAAATTCAAATAATATCGTGCTTGAGGGAATTATTACTGAAAGCACTGCTGATAATCTTTCCAATCTTTTATCAGAGTATCCAAATACACAGACTATCTTGATGAGTGATGTAGACGGAGCAACAAATGCTGAAGCCGCATTCGCAGCAGCTCGTGTAGTGCGCAATAACGAAATTAATGTACACATTCTTGATAACAGCACTATTGTTAGAGAAGCAATAGACTTTATGCTAGGCGGAACAATTCGTACCAAAGGAGAAGATACTAGATTAGGAGTAGGAGCTTGGATTAATGAGCAAGGTATGCAAGCAACAGATTTTCCTTTCGGAGATGAAGCACATTTACCTTGGATCAATTTTTATCAAGAAATGGGATTTCAGTTTCAACAAGCAACAGATTTTTATAATTTTTCAATTTTCGCTGCGGATTCAGAAGATGTATTTTTCTTGAACAATGATCAAATCAACACCTTCGGATTACTTAACTGATCTATATTAATTTTTCTTGTCATAGATAATCCTGATATTGTGCTCAAAGCATAATACGGAATGGATTTAGTACAAAATTTAATAGCTCACCTTACTCTAGAAAGGATAGATACCAATATATTTCAAGGTACTTCTAAAGAAGTAGCCTCCACACGCGTTTTTGGAGGACAAGTATTAGCGCAGGCTCTTCATGCGGTTACCGCCACCGTTAAACAAGACCGTACTATTCATTCTATGCATGCTTATTTTATACTTCCAGGCAACACAGCTGATAAAATCACTTATATAGTAGACCGGACCAGAGATGGTAGTTCATTCACTACGCGTAGAGTACGGGGAATTCAATACGGTAAAGATATATTCATCATGGCAGCTTCATTCCAGAAGTGGCAACCTGGTCTAGAGCATCATATTGAAATGCCTAAAGTTCCATTTCCAGATGACTTAGTGACTGATCAGGAGTTAGCCTCCAAATTTGGAGACTTCCTTTCCGATAAATTCAAAGAAATGATAAGGGTCCGTCCTATCGAGTTTAAGCCAGTTGAGATGCCTGACTTATTCTCTCCTATCAAGAGCAAGCCCTATCAGCATGTTTGGCTACGCGCAAAAGGAAAATTACCAGATGACTCTCGCATTCATCAACAGGTACTTGCTTATGCTTCCGATTATAATCTTCTGACTACTGCTATGCGTCCACATGAAGTTACGCTCAAGGATGTTCAGCTTGCTAGTTTGGATCATGGTATGTGGTTTCATAGACCATTTCGCGTAGATGAGTGGCTGCTTTATGCCTTAGATTCGCCTAGTACAAGTAATAGTCGTGGTTTTACTAGAGGAAGTATATTTGACCTAGAGGGCAATTTAGTTGCTTCAGTGGTACAAGAAGGTTTGGTCAGAAGAGTTAAGCAGTAGAACTATGTTTTTGCTTTGGGCGAGCCCCTCAAAATTCTACAGCAGGTTTGCTGCAGTTCTTTCACTATGTATGTCCACTGGACATATATTGCTGAGCATCGTTCAGTCAGGGTCAGGCTATACAGGACTCCGCGTCCGCTTCGGTACATGTTATGACTTTCTTCGTCAGCCATACCATGCATATCACGCTTTGGCGTGACTCCTCACTATCCTTCTCGCGAGGCTGTTACCTAAGTATTGAAATCTCTCAAATTTGACTCATAAATATCTGAAAATCAAGACTTGAAATTTAGCGGCTTATACATTCGTAACAGCCTCTCGCAAAAATCGAGTAGGGTAAAGTTAGAGAAAATCTCCTTAACTTTATCCCTCTCACAGAACCGTGCGTACGGACCTCGTACACGGCTCCTGTT
>CAYWOZ010000207.1:0-6128 GCA_964458675.1 uncultured Saprospiraceae bacterium | reverse complement strand
GTTACAGCTTAGAAGCTCACCTAAATAAGAAATTAATAAAGAGGCATTTTCATTAGGACATGCCTCATTTTTTAAATGTGTAATTTAATGAATTACCCATATCTTAAGGTACTTTGAAGCTACGAATTGATGTTATGAATATACTTAATTTCTTTACTCTTTAAGATCAAAAGTGAAGGCACGATACAACACAGCGATGGGTTTTAACCCATCGAAAAGCAATAGCATAATCCAATTTGGCGTGATTTTTAACTAAAAATCATGACAAATTGCCTTGAATCAAAATCTATAATTTGAAAAATTTTATCCCGAAATGTAAAATGAATATTACCTAGGCCTCCTAGACTTGTTATGCTTATAGTCCTTAAACACAAACTCACCTAAACCATTCAATCCACTATAGTACGCCTTTCCCTGATTGGCTTTCGTAAACTGCTCTACAAAATTCATCAAATAAGGATCACTAGCAATCATAAAGGTAGTAATAGGCACCTGCATTTTTCTACAAGAAGAAGCTAAAGCGAGCGTACGATTGATAATCTTACGATCAAGACCAAAGCTATTTTTATAATACTTCTTACCCTTCTTCATACAGGTTGGTTTACCATCCGTAATCATGAAGATTTGCTTATTAGGATTCTTTCTTTTGCGCAATAGATCCATAGCTAATTCTAAACCAGCGATGGTATTGGTATGATACGGACCTACCTCAAGGTAAGGGAGATCTTTTATTTCAATAGTCCAGGCATCATTCCCGAAAACTAAAATATCGAGCGTATCTTTTGGATATCGAGTGGTAATCAACTCCGATAAAGCCATGGCGACTTTCTTAGCTGGAGTGATTCTATCCTCTCCATACAAAATCATAGAGTGAGAAATATCTATCATGAGCACCGTACTCATTTGACTTTGATAATAAGTCTCTCTTACTTCAAGATCTTCATTAGTTAGACTAAAACCATCGATACCATGATTGATTTGAGCATTTTTGATTGATTCAGAAATTGCGATGTTTTCAAGGCTATCTCCAAACTCATATGGCTTCAAATCAGAGGTGTATTCTTCCCCACGACCAGTAGATTTTGTATTGTGATTTCCACGACCAGATTTCTTTATCTTTCCGAACACATCTTCCAATGATTTTTGACGAATGGCAATTTCCATTTTCTTGGAGGGTCTAAACCCACCATCACCGTCTTTAGGATTTTTGATGTACCCTTTATCAATAAGATCTTGAATAAAGTCAGCCATCCCGTATTCCTCATTTGTAAGCTTGTACTGTTTGTCTAATTCAGTTAACCAAGATAGCGCTTCACTAACATCACCAGATGTGTGCACCAATAATTCTTTGAATAGATTTAGAAGTTTTTCGAAGGTAGAACCTGCTAAGTCCGAAGGAATGAAGTCTGTAAAACGTAACCCGATCATGCTTGTTAGTCTATTTTATTGGCTAATGTAGTAAGTATTATTTGTATTTGCGTAAGAGAGGCGAAGACTTCAGAGATTCTTTCAGAAAGTGTAGTCCAGAAGATATTATAGTACCAAACAACATTCTACTAAATGCAGATAATCTGGTTTATCAGAAGCTACTTTATGAATATAACTTTCCAAAACTCTACCCCCTAGCATATGGAATATTCCAGGCATCTGCGTCGCATCCCCTAAGCTTTTAGAAACCTCTAATTTATTTTCTTTATTCTCAGGGGCAAAACCTCTAAACCAAGTTTGCAAACCATAAAGCTGAGTGAAAGAACCTTTTCGTAGACCAAAATCATGGTAGTATTCTTTCTTAATATCGCTAATATGTTTTACCCCTTCTAAACCAAAGTTCTTAAAATATTGATCAGCAATATGATTTTCTGCCATATGCACAAAAACAATTTCACCCCCTAAGGATTCAATATCATCTTTGGATTTTGCTAGGTCCTTAATGGCCTCTTTGCAAAACACGCACCCGAAATGTCTAAGAAAAACTAGAAGAACAGGACTTTCAGTAGAATAATCAAAAAGATTATCTCCTGTATTCATTATCATATTCCTCTGAAGCTGAGCTGGTATATACATAAGCTATTAACATGGATACCTAAGATTTAGTTTACCAAAAAAAACATATTCAAAAAATTAGATGTAAATAGTCCTTTTTACTTCCTTAAATATGCTATATTTCGGAAGAAATACCAAGCTAACTAGTTCATAATCATTCTTATAAGCCGTTTTTTATCAAAACAACGCTGTAAAACTTGCAATTCCCTTTTTGCCAGCTTTTTACAGATGATATTAAAACCTTATATGATGCAGAAGATTAAAAATCTACTTTTTTCTACTCTTTTCTTGTTTGTTTTAAACGCTTCACTTTTTGCTCAGGGCTTTGATAGGCCGAATGGATTTAGTGGGTCGATATTGCTAATTGACCACGCCTCTTTCCAAGAAGGCAATGATTTTGGACTTAGTGGATTGACCACAGGTTTTGAATTTGCGTACAATCGACATTTGAATAAATTTATTAGCGTAAGAGTACCCTTTAAAGGTGGAATTCTAGGAGCATCTGAATTTGATTTTGCAAATAACAGGTCTTTTGTTGGTATAGATTTAACGGTACAAGCCACTTACTTCGGGAATGAAGCGAAAGTAGCACCATTCGTTTATGCAGGATTCGGTGGGACAAAAGAAGAATCTATTGATATCTATAACCAAATTCCATTAGGAGCTGGCTTGAACTTTAGAATTGGAAGGTGGGCTTTCTTTCAAGTAAAGGCAGAGTACAGAGCTGATTTGAACAATGAAATAGTAAGAAATAATTTGCAATATGGAGTTGGTCTTGTTGCTGTAGTTGGCCCAACGGCTACATCACAAGAAATAAAGAAAATGCTATCTGATACGGATGGTGATGGAGTAGAGGATGATGTGGATAGATGTCCAGATATTGCGGGTAAAAAACAATTTGGTGGCTGCTTAGATTCTGATAATGATGGTATAGGAGATGCGGATGATAGTTGTCCAGATGCAATAGGACTTAAGGTGCTGAATGGCTGTCCAGATGCAGATGCTGATGGTGTAGCAGACATAGTAGATAATTGCCCTGACATTCCAGGTACAGCAGATGGTTGCCCTGATTCCGATTTGGATGGTGTAGCTGATATTGATGATAAATGTCCAGAACTAGCTGGCTCAAAAATTTTCAAAGGATGTCCTGAATATCCAGAGGAAACCTTAAATGTTGTTATAGAAGAAGGTTCAGAAAACGAGGCCGACTTAGTTGCTAAAGGTGAAAGTGATATCGATAATGATGGCTTTTCAGGTTCAGAAGATGATTGCCCAGATATGGCTGGTCCTGCCAAGGGATGTCCGGATGCAGATGGAGATGGTGTAGGAGATAAGTTTGATGCATGTCCAAATGAGGTTGGTTCATTAGCAGGTTGTCCTGATAGCGATAACGATGGGATTGCAGATTACAAAGATAGCTGTCCAACCATTAAGGGGTCAGCCTCTTCTTTTGGATGTCCAGAAGAAAATATAGCTTCAACTAACACTAGCAATTATAATAACAATAATAATTACAACACTGACACAAATCCATATGGAAATAACACCATCTCGAAAAGGGCATTAACTCTAATGGCTGATGCAACCAGAACGGTACAGTTTAAAACACTCAGTGATGATTTGACTAGTTCATCATTTTATGTTTTAGATGAAGTGGTTCGACTTATGATAGATAATCCAAATTATCGCTTAAAGGTATCGGGACACACTGACGATAGAGGAGAGGATTCTGTGAATCAAAGGCTTTCAGAAAAGAGAGCTCGCGCTTGTGTTCGTCATCTGCGAAGCCAAGGTGTACCAGAGATCCAAATGAGTTATATGGGCTATGGCGCTAGAATTCCTATCAGCGATAATGATACGGAATATGGCAGAAGCGAAAACAGAAGAGTTGAATTTGAATTATACATAATCAACTAAAACGGAATTAGGTATTTGCAATTAGCCTCAGTAGAATAGAAGAATAAATTAGAAGGAAAGCGCCTTATCTTAAATGATAGGCGATTTTCTATTTTAATGTTTGTGACCTCATCCAAACGGTCGGCGTGCCGAAAGGCAAAGCCCTGCAAACGGAGAGCGCAAGGAATCAGAGATAGCAGTGGCATCCGGCGGGCGGGTACAGACGCGATTCATCGCGTCTCTTTGCACTGGCAAACGGATATAACGAATAGCTCGGTCACGGCACGATAGTGCTCGTGAGAGTCCCCAAAAATGATAATATCCCTTAGACATATCCTCACAAATTTGAACTAATCTTTCCTTGCTTTAAGCATTAATCGTAGTTTTGCATTATGCTTAATTTAAACATTTCAGATACTTTTTCGAAGGAATTACCTGCTGATAAAATTACAGATAACACAAGACGTCAAGTCAAAAATGCATGCTTTTCATACGTGAAACCGAGAATGCCTGGATCGCCAAGTTTAGTGCATGCTTCTTCAGGAATGGCTAATCTGTTAGGGCTTTCTGAAGATGACCTACAGAGCAAGGACTTTTTAGAATTGTTTTCTGGTGAGATTACTTTTCCAGATAGTACACCTTACGCGATGTGTTATGGAGGGCATCAGTTTGGGCATTGGGCAGGCCAATTAGGAGATGGTCGAGCGATCAACTTGATGGAAGTTACTGCAAAGGAAAAGCGCTGGGCATTGCAGTTGAAAGGAGCAGGGGAGACGCCATACTCAAGGACTGCGGATGGACTAGCCGTATTGCGGTCTTCAATAAGAGAGCACCTGTGCAGTGAGGCCATGTTTCATTTAGGAGTTCCTACCACACGCTCATTGTCATTGTGCTTGAGTGGAGATAAAGTTATGCGTGACATGATGTATGATGGCAATCCAGCGGAAGAAAAAGGGGCTATCGTTTGTCGAGTGGCAGAGTCGTTTATACGCTTTGGTAATTTTCAAATTTTAGCTAGTCGAGAAGATACAGCTACCTTAAAACAATTGACGGATTATACTATTAAGCACCTTTTTCCAAATATTAAATCTAAAGGCCAAGAGGCGTACTGCCAGTTTTTTGATGAAGTAGTAACGAGTACCATGGTGATGCTTATAGAATGGCAACGTGTAGGTTTTGTGCACGGCGTCATGAATACGGATAACATGTCTATACTTGGCTTGACTATTGATTACGGCCCTTATGGATGGCTAGAAGGATATGAGAAAGGCTGGACTCCAAACACTACTGATCGTCAGCATAAGCGCTACCAATACGGTCAGCAACCAACTGTCGGATTATGGAATCTTTTTCAATTGGCCAATGCACTTGCCTTAATAATCGAAGACGTAAAGCCATTGGAAAAATCTTTAGAACGGTTCAAAATGGAGTTTGCATACGGATATACCCGAATGATGGGCTTAAAACTTGGTTTAGCTTCGCAAGAACAAGCTGACTTACTGCTTATAAAAAGTCTAGAAGACAATTTAGAAATGATCGAAACTGACATGACTATATTTTTTAGACTTTTGAGTAATGTAGAAAAAGAAGATTCGGGTGCTGATGCATTCAAGAAAGTTGGGGATGCCTTTTATGATGCCGAACAATTAGGAGATACAGAAACTCAAAAGTGGCTGGCCTGGTTCGTCGCATATATTCGACGACTCAAAAAAGAACAGATTGTAGACTACGAAAGAAAGATAAACATGAACATGTACAATCCAAAGTATGTCTTGCGGAATTACATGGCACAGTTGGCTATTGATGATGCAAATAAAGGAGACTATACGCTAATCGATACTTTCTATAAAATGCTGCGATCTCCATATCTTGAGCAGCCTGAAAACGAAAAATGGTTTACTAAAAGACCTGAGTGGGCAAGACATAAGGTGGGTTGTTCTATGTTGTCTTGTAGTTCATAAGCACTATTTTACTTATTTTATTATTCACTATATGGCTGTAACACGTATAAAATAAGTGGATTATCACTTATAACGCAAATATGCGTTATAAAACTATTAATTTAGTTGCATAACTAAATATTTCATTATACATTTGTGTAAACGCAATAATTAGGTTGTGCAAAATCACGAAATATGAATAGTGAAAAAAGATTAACAAAAGCGGAAGAGGAAATTATGCAGATCATC
>CAYWOZ010000206.1:0-6128 GCA_964458675.1 uncultured Saprospiraceae bacterium | reverse complement strand
ATTCAGCATAAAAAAGTCCAGATATGGATTACGTGATGACTGTCACTCAATATAAGTAATTCCCGTGATCTGGATCACGGTTAAAAATCTGCAGATAAAATACTCTTAGGGAACCTTATGGAGATTATCATGTTAATTAAATCCACTCAAACAGTTAGGTTCACAGCTGAAGAAATGGCGGATGAATTTCAAGAGGGCGTTCTTCTAGAACATCTCGGGGCCGAACTTTTATCTAACTCGTTCTCATGTGCCGGCGTGGCCTATCGTTCTCAATCCATTTCATCTGATACTCTTAGAAAAGTTGCCGAGCGTGTATTAAAACGCCTTGAGAGAGAATTGCACTCCCTTTTATGTGGTAATGAAGACGATGATATAGCTGATAGAGAATTGCTGGGTCTTACTGGAGAAGCTGTCACTGGTATATTGACAGTAGCGCTAACATCAGGATTAGGCATAGCACCGGCCGTTGCGGTTATCGTTGTGGCAATTATACTCAAGCGCATCGCGAAACCGACTATTGAGGAAGCATGTGAGTACTGGGCAGAACATTTATAACTCGTCGGATAAGTGTCGCAATACGAACCATCTGATGCTAATTAACGAACATGAAAAGTGATCTAAATTACTTTCTAGGTGCGTTGAATAAGGTTGGGATCAGGCAAATGGTCTCACGCGGTACTATTATTCATAATCAAAATGATGACGTCGAAACTATAAATCTTGTGATTTCAGGTCATGCAATTGCGCAAACTTACACAATTGATGGAAATCTTATTTGGATAGATGAGTTTAGCGCAGGTGACGTCATTGGAATAGAACTCTGGCTCGAAAACGCCCGCTCGGCATTTGAGATAACAGCTAGGACTAATTTGGAACTTTTAAAGTTATCTCGCGGGATGCTAACCAAGATGATTCAGATTGAACCTGAATTTCTAAACTTGATTATCAGAGATTCAGCCCGAAAATTAAATTCGCGAACGCAACGTTTAATAGAGTCGAATGCGCTGTCTGCCGCAGGTCGGATTTGCGCAGAGCTGAAACGTCACTCGAAACCAATAGGTATAGATCCAAACAAACATATTATAAGACCCACCCCAATCTTTTCTGAATTTGCTTTGAGGGTTGGAAGCACTCGAGAGTCGGTCTCACGAACCGTGAGTGATTTAACGAAAACCGGGATTATCCAGCGCCAAACAGGCGCTTTGGTGATTTCCAACATGGGAAAGCTGGAAGCCTTTATCAGATAGTTGAGCCACCTTTTTTACGCAGGGCGTAAATGTTACTTCCGCTCTTCAAAGTTCTAATGAAGTCGGCGCTAAAATCCTCAAAGTGATATACGGTGATATGGTTTGCTGCTCTCTCTGACAGAACAATGCTTCCTGATGGAGCATGATCAAATAGCTGTGAGTTCGACTCTGCCATTTCGGCTCCCTGAATATCCAGAACTTGTTTGATTTTGGGGTTGTGATTTTTTCTTAGCGCCAACGCCTTTGAAATAGCCGAAGCTAGATCATCAAAGCTTTGCATCTCATCCGAACCAGTGGTTTCTAAGGTGAAGACAGGATCGGTTAGGGGCGATGAGCTCGAAGGAACTGCCTTTTCTCGGCTCCACGTATATTGAATGTTATATCGGGGCCGCTTAGTTACGTCCCATAAATTCGCATCGGCGGCTGTACCAAAGGATCCGGTTTTCTCATCCCAGATTAAAAGCTGCACGCTCGCCACTGAAAGGCTAGCAGCATGGCGAATAGCTGCGCCCATGCTGGAAAGACTGGCCTGTTTTTCTAGGGATGCCACGGGTACGGAAGATGTTGATGAGATGATATGAACAGAACTAGCACGGGACAAACAGGCTTCAAACCGCTCGATCCAGGAAACCCCATAAGGTTTAACCGACGTGTCAATAAATAATGACGGACCAACAGGAAGCGTGATATGAAGCTCTCCGCCCTCTTCTAATATGGCTTCGGCAATCATAATATCGGATCCAGCCGCCAGAGCGCCGTACCCAAAGCCAATATCCTGTGCTTGTAGCAGTTCAGATATTTCGACTTTGAGTGTGTTAATTTGTGCCTTTGTTAGGCTAGGCCGGCTTACTTCCATTTCCTCCTTAACACCGAACATATGGCCAGCGAAATGTATCGCGATAGGTGGTTGAAAGTCTGCTAGCCAGTCGTAAGTTTCATTACGATGGTTGGCAATCATACGAAATTGTTTAAGAGTCGAAGCATGGGCTGTGTAATTTAAGGGGTCATGGTCCAGTGCGGTTTGCATTGATTTCTGTGCGCTTGCAGAATCGCCCAATAATAGATACGCTTCAGCCCGGGTAGCCTCAATGAAATATTTAATTTCTGAATCAAGCTTCTCTGTAGCGGGTAAAATATCCAGAATACGCTGTGCACGCATTTGCACCATCTCTTCGGGGAAACCTGCCAGCAGCGACATAGTTGACGCATTTATCCCAGAGTAAAAACCTTGGGTAACCTTAAAAGCCTCTTCATATTTCTGGGCCGATAGACGCGCTGTTTCGATCGCCTCTTTACCTGATTGCGAGAGTGACAGATCCTTATATAGGCGCCCATGAAGCGCCATGATATCTTCATCGTCACGGACTTTGTCCAGACCAAGGCGGGTATATTCAGAAAGGGCAAATAGATCTGAACCAGCTCGTGCAATTCTTAAGATGCATTCTTGCGCACGGTCATATTCCATTACTAATTCTAGCTTTCATTATCACTCTAGTTCGGATCTCCACCGGTATTTCTAATTACAGGATCTATCGCCAATCTGAAATGACGAGAACTTTTAACCGATAAAAATAAATCAAATCCAATAACTGATTCATAAGAGCCATCCGTGTGCTTTTTATCAAGAAATTCAAAATGAATTTCACGATCTCCTCCTCTTAGATTCTTAATCAAATTGCCATGGTCCTCATCGAAAGCATTTTCTCCCTTTTTTATTTTGGCACCAAAAATACCAATTCCTTTAACAACCTCTTTATAATCATCAGGTTTATGTGGAACAGCGAATTTAAATCTAGGAGGCATTATATCATCCAACTTTATTGTAGTTTTATATGTATTCGAATTTTTCTTACATGCTGGCCAAACATCTACATGTGTACCAAAACCGTTTAATAGGCAGTCATCTAAGGAGGGGTGCCATGCATTATTAATCTCCACTCTACTAGTTGACCTTTTTGGAAAATAACCCTCAAATATTAATTCTGCGCCTGAACGATTACTAGTAAACCAATCTCCTTTAGCAAGCTTTATTGGAATACCATTATAGTACTTAAATGGATGGTCCATTCGAGCAGGTGCTTGGATGAGATACCAGATTCGATTAGTCATTATTGCCTCCGTTTTATAATTCACATAAGGTTAGATTAGTGCTTGCATAGTTGATATGATTTTTGACTATACATTTATCTGCCCGATCGCGATGTTTACACAACCAGTTCTTTGTTTCCAGATAGTGGGTATTTGTTCGGTCGAATTCAACCATTCTTACCGCCTCAGAAATATTTTCATCTATCAGCAATAAAGCATCTTCGCATTCATTAATTTCGATTAATGCTCGCGATAAGCCTGAAATTGCTGTCAATTTATTATTCATTAAAGGTAAGTCATGATCATCGGCAGTAGTTCTGATTATCAAATCGAGAATGTCTTTTTGCTTCTTCCTAAATTTTACAGAAACTCTTGCATCGTTACTAAAATTAAAGTCAGCAACCCAGGCATAAGCTTCGGCAAGGTGCAACTTTATTTTTTGACTTTCTGGAAATAAGTTGATCGCTTTTTCCAGAGGGGGGATAATGTCTATGATTAACTTAAGAGCTTCATCATTATTATTATTAAAATAAAACCAAACCGCCAAATTTAAAGAGGCAAGTGAATGTTCTGTTTGCCCTCTTTCTGATGCGGGTTCTAAAATTTTAAGTTTCTTAGAAAATAGGGAGTAATTTTCAAAATCTTGATAAGCGCTTTCAGAGTTACCAAGTAAAAAATGCGTATTCCCACGCCAAAATATCGCCTGGGCGTGATTGAATATTACATCGGGATCCTCAGGTGACTCAAGATAGAGATCCGTTGTATTATTAACTACACGTTCAAATAAAATTTTTGCTTTGTCGAGGTTGGCTTCTTGATCTCTTTCAAATTTTTTTAATTCGATCTCACCCAAGTATTGAAGTGTACGTGAATATCTAGCTTTAGATCTAGAATTATTAAGATACTCTTCGTTATTATTGTAGTATGCTAGAGCTCGATCTCCCACGACCTTTAAAGCATCGAGCCTACCTACCTTCTCAACCTCTTCTCTTAAATCCGTGAGCATAAATTCGATCTGTCCTTCTGCATCATTGCGTCGTTGGTCTGCTTCCACCCTGGCATCAAGAGCTGTCCAGGTGAGTCCTCCCATGGCTAATACTATCGCGGCGGCGCTGGCCGTGATGGCCGTCACGCGTTTTCGCGCGCGCTGCAAATCGCGTTGCACAAGATCGTTGACACCCAAACCAGCCATGCCAGAGATTAGCTTTAGAAGGCCCAGTCGTTTCCCGTCTCTGTTCTCACGTAGATCAGCTGCTAAGGGCTCAGCAGGCTCAGAAGACAGTTCACCAGCTGGATCGATCTCAAATTTCAAACTATCCGGGAAACACTCATCGGCTGGGTTAGAAGCAAAGGGTTCACCCTCAACAATGACCGAGAATATTTTGGCCCCGCGATTATGATGTTTAAAATAAAGAATTTCCTGATTGACCCAATGGGATTGCGCAGCATTAGGCGAACAAATGATAATGAGATTTTCAGATGCATTGAGGGCCGCTTCAATTTTCTTGCCCAAATTATGTCCCGCGGCCAATTCTTCCCGGTCACGAAAAATAGGCCTAAGATTACGCGGAACAGGCCCAATGTCGGTCTGAGAATCTATCAAATTTTTAGGAAAGGCGTAAGTCTCAAGCTTACGATGCATCCATTTCGCCCAAGCTCGGTCCTTATGACTATAGCTTATAAAAGCTTTATATTGATCTGCCCCCACAGGTCTCCACCCGTTATTGTCGCCTCAACTATAAGGTCTCATTAAAATTTTAACTTGTAAAGAGAGATTTTGAGATGATTTCGACAAGTCTTACTAGCTTTAAAAACATTCAGGTCTAATATGAACCTTAATAAGATTATACGGGATGCGCCCACAATAGTGTTGATTAAAGGGTTATTGGCGAAAAACCGTGCTTTTAATCTATTAGAAATAAGTTTTGGAATTTCAGTTTTAGAACTTATCTAGTCCTAATTTTATTATTGGGGGCACATTTGGGGGCATAGTAAATACAAATAATTTTTTATTCTAAATAATTCAATAACTTGTTCTAAATATTCGTTGCCGTGTAGGGCACCATTTTTCTTAATAAAATCAGCAACTTAGTAAATAAGTGTAAAATCATAACTTGCCATTTTTTTGTTCCAGTAAGCACCTAGTAAGCACGCATTTCATAGATATACCTGAACGAAAATATGGCTAGAATTTTATTGGGGATATTTTTGCACTGTGAATAAAATTTAGCCAAAGCTAGGACATTCTACTTATAGATAAACGGATTAGCTCACGAATCAGCTTCAATCTGTATCATCAAAAGTAGTAACAACACTCTTAGTTCAATAATGTGACGTTGAAGTTGATGCATTATCATTCAAAAAATCTTCTAAATCTTGTTGTCGGTAACGTACTGCTCTACCCATTTTAATGAATACTGGCCCACCTCCATGGCATCTCCACTTGTTTAAAGTCGATCGTGCTAACCCTAAATATATTGAGACTTGATCCACGGTAAGCAGAACAGATGATTTTGATTGCTTAGAAGTAGTTTCCATTCTTATTTCCTCTAAAAGTTACACACTCATAGAAGGCGCCATGCAATTACTAAGCTAACTGGAAAATTATCCCCAGAGCGGACATGAAAAGCCCCTAATTGCCCTACAATTTTGCTAATCAATAATAATGACACTCATAATGCCATTAACTATTGTATTGGCATTCGTTATGCCATATAAATTCTCAAAAGAATCTAAAAAGGGGAATTATCAATGGCATCACGCCTTTCTATTTTGGCCATCACAACGGCTCTT